>QJVW01000044.1 GCA_003235575.1 Candidatus Eiseniibacteriota bacterium
GTGCCGATGGTGCGCGCGAGCGTGGCCAGGATCTGAAGGTGCAGCTTGGCTTCGTCGGGCGACGTTCCCAGCAGGACGATGCAATGGACGGGTTTGTCGTCCGGCGACGGGAAGGGGAGCCCCGTTTTCGACAGCGCCATGACGCCGACGGAGCGATGCCCCTTGGGCAGAATCACATGGGGCACGGCCAGACCGCTCCCCAGGCAGGTCGAGGCCCTCGCCTCGCGGTCGAGCGCCGAAGCGAGCAGTTCGGTTCGGTCCACCTCCAAGGCTTGCGAATGCGCCATGTGGTCCACGAGCTTCTCGATCGCCTGCGGCATCGACTCGGCCTTGAAGCCCGTGAGGATGTTCTGCTCCTGCAGGAAGTCGAGGAGGCGGCGCCGATCACGACCGGCGTCGCCCGATCGCACCAGCGCGAGCCGCGTCAGGATCGGGCCCGCGATCTCGTTCAACATCACCACCGTCAGCACGATCGCCAGCAGGAGATGCAACATCTCCGGTCTGTCCTGAAGATGGGGATCGTCCTGCGCGATCAGCACCAGACCGATCGCAAGCCCGGCTTGCGGAAGCAGCGCCATGCCCAGGTAGGTGCGCACTTTTTGTGTCGCGCCGGCGAGCGTCATGGCGAGCCGCACCGAGACCAGCTTGCCCGACATACGCGCGACGAAGAACACGAGGCCCGCGATGCCGGCCACCTGAATCTGGGTGAAGTCCAGCTCCATGCCGGCGAGCGTGAAGAAGATCGCCAGGATCGCCGGTTCGAAGTTCGCGAACAGCGCATCCACCAGCTTCTCGCGCTCGGGAGTGAGATTCGTCTGCACAAAGCCGAGAAAGAGACACGAAAGCAGCGGGGAGATGCCGAAATGGCTCGATAGGCCGGAGGTGAGCAGGATCACCAGAATGCCAGCCGTGCTGATCGTCTCGGGCTTGACGACGAAACGCTGCAGAACGTACATCGCGACCGCCGCGCCGCCGCCGATCAACCCCGCGAAGAGCATTTGGTCCGCGGGCGCGAAGAGCGCGTCGCCGAGGCTCATCGCACCCTGGACGTGCCAGAACCGTCCGAGCGAGCGCGCGAGCTCGAACAACAGGATGCAGGCCACGTTGTTGAGCGCCACCGCGGCCACGAGCGTCTTGACGAAAACGCCCCGCGAACGCGTTTCCTTCACCAGCGCCACGATCGTGGCGGGCGCGGTGGCGACCGCCATCGCCGCCAGGAGCGCGGCCGGCTCCCACGCCATGTCCGGAACCAGCAGCAGCGCGCCGAATACGAGAACCGGCGTGATGGTGCCCTCCAGGATGAACAGGAAGGCGAGGCGCCGGCCGGCGTTGCGCAGGCGCTTCAAGTTCAGATGGGCGCCGACGGTCACCGCGATCAGGCTGAGCGCGAAGTGCGTCAGTGGCTTGAGTCCGTGCACCGCCTCGGGATCGAAGAGCCGGAGCACGGGGCCGATCAGCACGCCGACCAGGATCTGGCCCGTAATTCCCGGTAGGCGGAGACGTCGCGCTACCCACGCCGACGCGACACCGGCCGCGATGATGATCGCGAGCGTGAATAGCGCGTCGGCGCGGGGGAAGAAGGGCATGTCGCGAACTCCGGGGTGGGGTGCCGGTTCGGTGGGCAACGAACGCGTCCGGAACGTCGGCGGACAATATAGCGCAACGCCCAGATGCGTTCTACTGAACTACTTACGGGGCGGGATCACCAAGCCGGCGGACATTCCGCCATCGCCCCGCAGCTAGGGCAGCGGCTCGTCGGCGAGCTGCGCCATCCGGGCGAGCCCGCGGTTGGCGACGTCGGCGACCCGTGCGGCGGCCGCTCGCACCGAGGGGTCGTCGCGTCGCGCCGGTTCGATGCGCGCGGGGTTCAGCGCGCACCCGTTGGCCCAGGCGGCGATGTCGGGCTCGGCCATGTAGCGCTGCGACGCGATCGTTCCGCGAACGAGCATCCGGGCCCAGCTGGTGGGCGTGTCGGGGAGCGTGTTGGGCGGGCACAACCGGTTCCGTTCCCGGTCGTCGCTTCGGGTCGCCTCGACGTAACCGGCCAGCGCCGCGCAGAAGCAGGGGAATCCAACCCGGATCGTTTGAAGCCGAATCTTGTCCGGTCCCCACAGGGGAACCATGGGCGGGTACTGCAGCCCGGAGGCCGCGCAGTGGACCACGAGCGAGTCCGGCGCCAACGGCACCGAGCCGCGGTCGAAAACGATCTCGCCTCGATCGACGTGCTTGATGTGCCCTAGGCGGACCACGTTCTCGATCGTGCGGAGTAGCTCGAGCTCCCACGCGCCGAGGGTTGGCGTTTTCGCCATCGTGGGAACGACGGCCCGGTCGATCCGTAGCATCACGCCGGCCGCCTCGAGGCGGAGGAAGAGATCGTCGGTCGACGCGGCGTCGGCGGCCGCGGCCAGGGTGTCGGCCACGAGTCCGAGCGCGACCGCTCCGTCGGGCTGGACCACGGCGCGGTTGAGCATCCAGGGGTCACGGGGACGCACCCACACGATCTGGTCGGGCCGGACGCCGTTCGCCAGCAGCCACACGATGCTGTCGGTGGCGGTCTTTCCGGAACCGACGATCACGTAGGTTCTCGGGGCCGCGTCCAGCCTGGCGAGGTCGTTGACGGCGACGACACGAGCGTCGTCGGAAACTTCGAACGGAGGGGGCGTGGTCGCGGGGATCGTCGGGGAAAGGTAGGTGGCGTCCACGATGCGCCGCCGCACCTCGATCTCCCTGGTCTCGCCCGATACCAACGATGTCACGAAGTGGGAGGCGCCTTCGGCGCGGTAGTCGCTCCCCGGAAGGAACGTGACCCGCCCGGAACCGAGGAAGCGGCGGTACAGGATATCGTCGTAGTAGGCCAGGATCTCCGACCGACGGGCCCGCTCATGGAGCCCCGCCTCCGGACCGCTTTGCTGCACGGCGCCGCTCCCCAGCACGGTCGACGCGACGCCGTAGAACGCCGATGCCTGATGGAGCTGGACGAACGGATACGCGTCTTGCCAGTGGCCGCCGGGTGCGTGGCGGCGATCGACGAGCGTGACGTGCACATCGGCGTGATCGATCAGGGCGTCCGTGAAGGCCATGCCCATCGCACCGGCGCCGACCACCAGGTAGTCTGTCCGCAACGGTTGCATCGCTGTCTTGCTCGCCTCGGGTTGGATTGAGGTGGATCGCCAGGGCATCATAACGCTCCCTCCCCGAGTTTCAATGTGACTTGGCGTCTTGTCCCGGCTACAGTCGCGGCCCAGGACGCTGGCCCGCCGGCGCTGGCCGGTCCTGGGGCGCCCCAGGACTTCCGTGATAGAATTGCGGCACGTTCACGGTCTACCGGGACGGCGAAGGCGCATTGGACACCACGAGATCGAGTCGCTCCCATGATGCCAATGGAGTGGTTAGGGTCTCTCCTCAACACAACCCTGCGCGTGCCCCTGCGGGCCGCGGTCCGCGCGTATTTCCATCGCGTCACGATGCGAAACGCGGAGCACATTCCCGCCGCCGGACCGCTGCTCATCGTCGCCAATCACCCCGCCACCTTGACGGAGGTCTTCCTCCTGACGCTGCTCCTGCGGCGAAGGCTCCACTTCCTGGCGGGGAGCTTCATCTTCACGCCGTGGATCCGCGGAGCATTCATGCGCCTCATCGGCGCGCTTCCGATCTATCGAAGGCAGGACGACGCGCAGCTGACGTACCGCAACGAGGACACGTTTCGCGCCTGTCATGATCTCTTCGATCGTGGCGGCGCCGTCCTGATATTTCCCGAGGGGGAGAGCAGGACCGACCGCCGCCTCCTGCCCCTGAAGACCGGCGCCGCCCGTCTCGCGCTGGGGTACGAGGCGCTGCCGGAACGACGTGGAAGACTCCGGGTCGTTCCCGTCGGGCTCTACTTCTCCGATCGAACCCAGTTTCGCAGCGAGGCGATCGTCACGGCCGGACCGCCGATCGACCTGACTCCGTATCGGGAAATGGAAGCGGCCGATCCGCAGGAGCCTGCGCGACGGATGACCGCCGACATGCAGCGGCGTCTCGAATCACTCATCCTCACGGTTCCCAACGATGCCGTCGCAGCCTTCGTTCACGACGTGGAGCGTCTCTACATGGAAGACCTCCGCGAGCAACGACCGGGAGAGGAGGACCTGGCGCTGCTTCGCCGGACAGCCGAGTGCATCCACTACTACCGGACCACCGATCCCGAGCGAGTCTTCGACGGGTGGCGCCGGACGGCGGCCTACCGGCGAAAGCTCCGGGCGGTCCACCTCGAGGACGCGGCGCTCCAGGGGCCGCGACGGGGCCGAACGAGGCGGCGCCGCTGGCTCCCCGTGGGCCTCGGCGGCATTCTGGGCGCCGTCCCCGCGGTCGCCGGATGGCTCATCAACTTCCTGCCCTACCGGACGACGAACCTCGTGGCGACGCGCGTGGCCCCGGAGGCGATCCGGATCTCCGCCGCGCGCATGGTAGCCGGGTCCGTGCTCTTCCCGCTCACCTGGGGATTGGAGGCTGCGGGACTACGCCTGGGGGCCGGGTGGCCATGGGGAATCGTGGCGGCCTTTCTCGTGCTCTGCGCACCCCTCGGCTACTTCGCGCTCGTCTACGTCCAATGGCTTCGAAGGGAACGGGAACGACTCCGAGTCGCGTTGATCGCCTCGAGAAATCGCCGACTGCTGGCGAGGCTTCGAAGGGAGAGAAAGGCGCTCATCCGCCTCTTCGACGAGGCCAGAACGCAGTATCTCGCCCAGGTCGGCTCCCCAAATCCATTCCGGTTGGAATAGCGGCTCCATGACTCTGACTTCCGGCACCCGCCTCGGCACCTACGAGATCCTCGGCCCCCTCGGCGCCGGGGGCATGGGCGAAGTCTACCGCGCTCGCGATACGCGCCTGGGCCGCGAGATCGCGATCAAGGTGCTGCCGGCGGAAGTGGCCGCGTCCCCCGAGCGCCTTTCACGATTCGAGCGGGAGGCGAGAACGGTCGCGGGGCTCAATCACCCCAACATCGTGACGCTCTACTCCGTCGACGACGAGAACGACATCCGCTTCCTCACGATGGAGTTGGTCGAGGGGCAGACGCTCTCGCACTTGGTCGCCCCCGGCGGACTTCCACTTCCCCGTCTCCTGGATCTGGCCATTGCCCTGACCGACGCTCTGGTCGCGGCCCACGAGAAGGGAGTGATCCACCGGGATCTCAAACCCGGGAACGTGATGGTGACGCGCGAGGGGCGAGTGAAGGTCTTGGACTTCGGCCTCGCGAAGATGATGGACGCCGAACTTCCAAACGCCGACGGGGCGGACGTCACCATCACGGTCGACGGCCACCCTTCGGGTGAAAGCCACGTGGTGGGGACGGTGCCGTACATGGCGCCGGAGCAACTTCGCGGGGAAGCAATCGACGCGCGGAGCGATCTCTTCTCGCTGGGCGTGATTCTCTTCGAACTCGCAACCGGCCGCCGGCCATTCACCGGAGATAGCGGCGCCGAGGTCACCTCCTCCATCCTCCGGGACACACCGGAGCCGCTGAGCCGGCTTCGCGCGGATCTCCCTACGGATCTGGAGCGGGTCGTGAGTCGCTGCCTGGAGAAGAACCCGCGTGAGCGAATTCAATCGGCGCTGGATGTGAACAACGAGCTTCGCCGCCTGCGGAGGGTCCTGGAGCGCGGGGAGGCGGGGATGCCGTCGCCGGACAAGGTCGCCTCCATCGCCGTGCTTCCGTTCGTGAACCGAAGCGCGAGCCCGGACGACGAGTACTTCTCCGACGGTCTGGCCGATGAGCTTCTCAACGTTCTTTCCAAGATCAATGGGCTGCGTGTGATCGCGAGGACTTCCGCATTCCGGTTCAAGGGGACGAAGGAGGACGTTTCCACGATCGGGCGGAAGCTGAACGTCGCCACGCTCCTTGACGGGAGCGTCCGAAAGGCGGGGAACCGGATCCGCGTGTCGGTTCAACTGGTGCGTGTGTCGGACAGCTCGCATCTCTGGTCGGAGACATACGACCGGACGCTGGAGGACATTTTCGCGGTGCAGGACGACATCGCGCAGTCGGTCGTGAAGGAACTGCGCTCCGCCTTCTTGGGCGAACAACCCGGGTCGGACGCGACCAGTGCGGCAAAGGCGGAGGTGGCGCAGGCGGTGAAGGGACGCGGGACCGATCCCGAGGCGCACCGGCTCTTCCTCGTGGCGAGGCACTTGCTTGATCGGTACACGCCCGCGGACACGGAAAAGGCGATCGGATATCTAAAGGAGACCGTCGCTCGGGACCCGCACTACGCGCTTGCATGGGCGGAATTGGGCGTCGCGTACGAGGGTGAGGCGGACCGGGGGTGGGCTCCGCTGGCGGAGGGGTATGCGCGTGCCCGGGAGGCGATCAATCGAGCGCTGGTCTTGGACCCCGACCTGCCCGAGGGGCACGCCTATCTAGGCTCGATTCAGATGAACGGCGACTTCGACTTTCGGGGCGCGGAGGCATCGTTCGCTCGGGCGGTGGAGCTTGCGCCGGGGAATCCCAAGGTGCTTCGCGCCGCAGGCGTCCTGGCGTACACCCTCGGTCGCTTCGAGAGGGCCAGTGATCTCCTTCGCCGCTCCGTGGAACAAGATCCGCTGAGTGCGGCAAGCTACCACAACCTCGGATTCGCGCTCCACTCATCGGATCGCTTTGCGGAGGCGGATACGGCATTTCGGAAGGCGCTGGAACTCGGACCCCAGAGAAGCCTCACGCGCGCCACGCTGTCCCTCACCGTGCTCGCCCAGGGCCGAGGCGAGGAGGCGCTGGCGGAGGCGGCTCGCGAACCAGAGGAATGGGCTCGCTTCTGGGCGCTCGCGATCGTTCACCACGCGCTGGGTCGTCAGGCGGAGTCGGACGCGGAACTCGACGTGTTGATCGCGCAATTCGCGCAGGACTCGGCCTTTCAGATCGCAGAGGTGCATGGTGCTCGGGGCGAGGTGGACCGGGCGTTCGAGTGGCTGGAGCGCTCGTACGCGCAGCGGGATCCCGGGCTCGCCTACGTGAAGGCGAGCCCGCGCCTCCGCTCCTTGCATGGCGATCCACGGTGGGGCGGATTCTTGAAGAAGATGGGGCTGGAGGGCTAGGGGGCTGCTCGCCCTTCCCAACGGCGCCCCGCGCCTTCGAATCCGCGTTTGCACCCACCCCCAACCGCGCTACGCTCAACCACTTGCGAGTTGGTAAGGAGCGCCCCGGGAGGTCTGCCCTCCTGGGGTTTCTCCTTGCGTGTGACCAACGAGGGCGAGCGGTTGCCGCGAATGGCCAGTCTGAGCGTAGCCACGACCGTAGCCGGTGGCGTGGCGCACCGTTGCTCCAAGTCTTTGGTATACTGCGGGTATGCGTCGACTTCTACCCATCATGGTCGTCT
>QJVW01000077.1 GCA_003235575.1 Candidatus Eiseniibacteriota bacterium
CGTTCGTGAACGAAGAGCGACCCGAGGTCGTTGGCGACGACTCCCCCGGACAGGACTTCCTCGATCGGCACCGCGAGGACGCTCCGTTCCCCGGCGCGCGCCGGGACGGGCGTCGATGCGAGGGTCGCCGCGGACTGCGTTCGGGGCGCGGGGCGCGCGCCCGTGGGCTGCTTCCCCCGGGGACGCCCGATGCGCGGCGTCACCTCGTCACGAAAGAGGTCGCCGATCTTGGCGCGCAGGGACTTCGAGAGCACTAGAAGCCGCCGACGATCGAAGAGGTCTTCATCCGCGTCCCAGCAGACGCCGAAGGAGCATCGTCGTGGCCGCCTTGCTGGGAATCGGCCATCCCCCGCTCAGATCGTAGTCTTGTTGCTGCGCCGGACGAAGCACGGGCATGCCGACGCAGGAGGGGCAACCCATCTCGCACGGACAGTCCTCCACCAACGCCATCGCCGCGCCGAGGAGTTCGCCGACGATGGCGTACCCGCGCTCGGCGTAGCCCAGCCCGCCGGGATAGCGGTCGTACACGAAGAGCGCCTGCTCCCCCAGGTTGCTGCTGTTGAGGATTCCGCCCAGGTCGGGTCGGTCGCACATCACGTGGAGCGGGAGGATCGTGATCATGAGGTTGCGCAGTCCCGACAATCCCTCGATCGGATTCAGTCCCCGCACGCGGACTGCCGTCCGCGCCGCCTCATCCGGACGAATCCAGAACGCCACCGTGTCGAGGTTCAATCGCGGCAACTCCAGGGGGTGGTACCCGATGGCGTCCAGGCTGCGGAATTGGATCTTCTTCATCGCCACCGTGGCCCAGTTGACATCGGCGGCGCCGAATCCGATCTCCGCCTCGCCGTAGCGTTTCGTCTCCCTCGCCTCCAGCAGCTTCAACCGGGTGTCGAGCACCGGTTGCGTGTAGTAGTCGACCTCCCGCGGCTCCACGTAGGCCAGCTTCTGTTCCAGGTCCAGCTCGCGCACGAAGAAGGTGTTCCCCTCGTGAAGATAGATCGCCTCCGGGTACACCAGTTCCAGCGCGCTGATCGCGTCCACGGTCGCCAGCACGGCGTTCTCCCGCTTCACGTCCAGGATCGTGTAGGTGTCGTCGCCGATGGTGCGCAGGTTCACCTTCCCCGCGGGATAGTCGGGCTGCGCCCAGTAGCGGCGACCGTCGAGCGACGTGAGCGTTCCCTCTTCCTCCAGGAGCGCCGCGAGGCGTGGCGCCCGCGCGCCGAACAGCGTCTCGTCCTCGGCCGACAACGGAATCTCGTACGCCGCGCAGGCGAGGTGCGACGCCAGGACGTAGGGGTTTTCGGGATCGAGGACCGCGCTCTCGGGCGACTGCGCGAAGAAGTATTCGGGGTGCCGCATCAGGTACTGGTCCACGGGGTCGTCGTAGGCCACCACGACGGCCATCGAGGCCCCCTGCGTGCGGCCCGCACGGCCCGCCTGCTGCCACGTGCTGGCGATCGTGTTGGGAAACCCGACCAACACCGCGGCGTCCAGGGTGCCGACGTCGATGCCGAGTTCCAGCGCGTTGGTCGCCACCACGCCGCGCAGCGCGCCGTCGAAGAGCCGACGCTCGATGGCGCGACGTTCCTCCGGCAGGTAGCCACCCCGGTACGGCGCGAGACGGTCGGCCAGCCCGTCCCCGTCGCGACGGCCTTCGTGTTCCAGGCGTTCCCGCGTATACCGGTAGATCAGCTCGGCCGCGACGCGTGACTTGGTGAACGCGATGGTCTGCACGTCACGCCGCATGAGCGCTACGAGGATCCGCTCCGCTTCCACCGAGGCGCTGGTACGCCCCGGCGTGTCCCCACCCCGCGGCAGGGGATTCCAGAACGCGAACAGTTTCGGCCCGCGGGGCGCGCCGTCTTCATCCACGACGCGCACTTCGTCTCCCGTGAGGAGGGCCGCCTGCTCGCCGGGATTGCGAATCGTGGCCGACGACAAGAGGAATTGCGGATCGGCCCCATAGTGCCGCGCCACCCGGCGCAACCGCCGCAGCACGTTCGCGACGTGCGATCCGAAGATGCCGCGATAGGTGTGCATCTCGTCCACGACGACGTAGCGAAGGTTCGAAAAGACACGGCTCCACCGCGCGTGGTAGGGAAGAATCCCCTGGTGCAGCATGTCGGGGTTCGTGAGGAGCGCGTTCCCCTCCTCCCGCAGGCGCCGGCGCGCGCTGGGCGGGGTGTCGCCGTCGTAGGTTCCGGCGCGAAGCAGCGGACGGAGCGCGGCGGATATCTCGCGGAACCGCTCCAGGCCGCGGAGCTGATCTTGCGCCAGCGCCTTGGTCGGAAACAGGTAGAGCGCGATCGCCTCGCGGTCGAGAAGCAGCCGCTCCAGGATCGGGAGGTGGTAGGCGAGCGACTTCCCCGAGGCGGTGCCCGTGGCGACCGCGACGTGCGCTCCGTCGCGCGCCAGATCGATCGCGCGCGCCTGGTGGCTGTAGAGCCGGTGGATCTCCTGCGCCTCCAGAAGCCGTTGGAGCGCCTCCGGCAGCGGCTCGCGAAGTTCCGCGTAGGCGGCGTCCCGCGCGGGAAGACGCTCGAGGTGCACCAGTTCGTTCCGCGGCCCCATGCCGTGCACGTCCCTGCGGCCGCGCTCCCGCGTCAAGAGCCCCGCCAGGAGCGCCTCGTACTCGCCCACCGTTTGAGGCGCCGCGCCGCTTCGCTCCCGTTCGAACAGCGTGCCGCTCCCCTTGGACCGCAACCGTGCGTCGTGGATCACAGCAGTCCCTCCCCCTCGAGCAGCCGTCGCATCAGCTTCGCGCCCGTTGCCGCCTGTCCGACATGGCAGTTGTTGAAGAAGACGAACGTCTTCTTCGCCTTCACGGCCATCACGCGAATCTTCTCCGCCCACTCGCGGAGTTCGGATTCGGAATAGAGGTAGTCGTACCGGTCGCGGGAGGCGCCGCTGGGCCCGGGAGCCGGCGGCGCGGCGGCGGCGAAGAGGGGCCCGAAGTCTGCCGCGTCCGCCGCCGGGGCGGCCGCGGCGGAGCCATCCGGGCGACCGCGCCCCGGATTTCGCCACCAGTTCTCTTTGTTGCGGCCGTGGAGCCGCACGTAGCCGATGCCGTCGGGGCCCGTCACGCGGGCCGTCGGCGGCATCAAGCCCGGGAGGTCCGGTTCATCCACGCTCACGTATCCCACTCCCGCGCGATCGAGGCGATCGAACACTTCCTCATCGGCCCACGATCGATGCCGGAACTCCACGAAGAGCGGCACGTCGGGCAGGCGACGTTTCAACTCCAGGAGAAACGCCTCGTTCTCGGCCGAGCGCCGGAACGCATAGGGAAACTGGGCGAGGAGCCCGTGGAGCTTGCCGGCCGCCAGCACCGGCTCGACCGCGCGCGCGAAGGCGCGGTAGAGATCGGGTTCCACGGACTGGTCGTGGGTCATGTCGTGGTGCGTCTTCACGACGAACTGGAATCCATCCGGAGTCTTTCGCTCCATCGCGCGAAGCGTTCCGGGCGGAGGGATCCGATAGTACGTGGCGTTCACTTCGACGGCGGGAAAGTGACGCACGTAGTAATCGAGCATCTTCGATCGCTCGATCCCCGCCGGGTAGAACGGCCCGATCCAATCGGGAAACGAGTAGCCGGACGTGCCAACAAGGATTGGCGGGCGCTCAGGCATCGGAATCCCACCGGAGGGCGCCGGCCCGAACGATGGCTCCGTCGCCGAATTTGTCCCGAAGCGCGTCGACCGCCTCGGTCATCTCTTTCCGATGCGCGTCGGACTCGAACAACTCGTGCTGCGATCCCGCGCCGGCGACCAGCCCGGACATCGAGACGCCGAGCAGACGAAGCGGTCTGCCGTCCCAGTGCTCGTCCAGCAGCGCCGAGGCGACCGTGTAGATCTGGGTCTCGTCGTCCGTGATCTCGGGGAGCGCACGCTGCCGTATGGTCGTCTGGAACGACGCGTCTCGGAACTTCACCGAGACGACGTGCCCCCGATAGCCGTCCTGACGCATCCGCCGTCCCACCTGATCCGAGAGTCGCAGCAGGTGGGCGCCGATCCTCACGCGGTCGGAGAGATCCGTTTCCAGCGTGAACTCGTGCCCCATCGATTTGACCGGGACCCCCTCGTAGAAGGGAACGACCGGCGCATCGTCCTCCCCGCGCGCGGCATCCTGCATGCGGTCGCCGTTCAGTCCGAAGTGATAGGTCAGGAGCTCCCGGGGAAACACGGCCAGTTTCCCCACGGTGCGGATGCCTAGTCTCCCCAGGGCGTCCGAGGTCTTCGCGCCGATTCCCCACAACTCCCCCACCGGCCGTGGCCAGAACACCTCGCGGTATCGCTCCTGCGTCATCGCGGTGAGCCCGCGCGGCTTGTGAAGGCCGCTCGCCATCTTCGCGATGTACTTGTTCGGCGCCAGCCCGATCGTCGCGCTCAATCCCACGCGATCCCATACCGCGCGTTGCATCGCGTGGGCGGTATCCACCGACAGACGCAATACCGCTTCCGGATCACCGCGATCCACGCCCCCCGCACGCATCGCATCCACGATGCGCGGCGCCTCGGTCAAATCGAGGAACGCCTCGTCGATCGAAAACGGCTCGATGATCGGCGTGAACTCCTTGAGGGCGTCGAGGACCTGGAGCGAGATGTGGAGGTACTTCTTGGGATCGCCTTCGATGAAGGTCGCCTCAGGGCAGAGGCGCACCGCCTCCGCGATCGGCATCCCCGCGTGAATCCCGAATTCGCGCGCCGGGTAGTTCGCGGCCGAGACCACGCCCCGGCGCGAGCGCTCCCCCCCCACGGCGAGCGGTTTCCCGGCGAGGTGCGGGTTCAGCTTCTCTTCCACCGACGCGAAGAACGCGTCCATGTCGAGATGGGCTACGAGGCGCACCGTGAATCATTCCTCCGTCCGCATCCGGGTTCGTCCCATGGCAATCCGGTACGATACTGCACATTTGTGCACTTGTCAAGGGAGGCGCCGAGAATCTCGCGTCGCGGTCCGATCCGCTTGTAGGATCGGCGCTTCGCGGGCGATACTCCGTCGCGAAAACCGCACCGCCAAAGGGGGATCCCGTGTACGTGCTCTTCAAGCTGCTCCACGTCGCCGCCGTCGTTGCGTTCCTCGGAAACATCGTGACCGGACTCTTCTGGCACGGACACGCTGCGCGCACACGGGATCCCAAAATCCTCGCGCACACGATGGACGGCATCATCCGAAGCGACCGGCTCTTCACGATTCCGGGCGTCCTCGTGATCATCGTCGCCGGCTTCGCGGCGGCCATCATCCACCGGTATCCGATCCTGCGAACGGGTTGGATCGCCTGGACGCTGCTTCTCTTCTCGATTTCCGGATTCGCGTTCATGGCCCGGGTGGCGCCGCTCCAACGGCGGCTGCGCGACATGGCCAAGGCCGGCGCGGATTCCGGAACATTCGACTACGCGGCGTATCACGCCCTGGCGCGCCGGTGGGAGTTCTGGGGCGCGGTGGCGCTCGCGACGCCGCTGGCGGGCTTCGTCCTCATGGTGGTGAAGCCGTAGCCATCGACGGCGAAGACGACCGAACGGGCATGACGCATCAATCGTTCGAGGATCCCCGCGAGTTCGACGACTGGGCCGCCACCTACGACCGGGACGTTCACGGCCGCGACGATTTCCCGTTCCTAGGCTACGAAGCCGTGCTCGACAGCGTGGTCGCCGCCGCGGCGCCGCATGTTCCGTGCGCCGTGCTCGACCTCGGGATCGGCACCGGCAACCTGGCGAGACGCTTCGCCGAACGCGGCTGCGACGTGTGGGGGCTGGACTTCTCGGCGAAGATGCTGGCGCTGGCCGCGGCGAAGGTTCCCGGCGCGCGCCTCGCGAACGCCGACATCCAGGGCGCGTGGCCCGCCTCGTTCGTCCGCCGTTTTGATATCGTCGCCTCCGCGTACGCGTTCCATCACTTCCCGCTGGAGAAGAAGATCGCTCTGCTGCGCCGCATCGGAGGTCGCGACGGGATGGGCGCGGGGCGGATCGTGATCGCCGACCTCTCGTTCCCGGACGCTCGTGCGCTATCCCTCGCGCGGGCGAAATGGAGTAGCGTTTGGGACGAGGAATTCTACTGGGTCGCCGACGAGGCGCTGCCCGCATGTGAAGCCGCCGGGTTTCAGGCTCGGTACGACCAAGTGTCCGAGGTCGCGGGGCGCTACGTGCTCACGCCGTTGCCGACTCCGGGATCCACCAGGAAGGGCCAACCGACATGAACGACGTCAGCGTGCTGGAACTGCGCGCCGCGCGAGGAGACGAAATCGAGGACGTGCTCTGCGATGCGTTCCGCTCGTACCCGGTGATGCGCCACGTACTCGGCGACCCCGGGAAGGATGACGACCGCCGGCTGCGCCGCCTCGTCCACCTGTTCGTGGCCGCGCGCCTCCTCTCCGCGCACCCGATCTACGCCATCGAGGACGCGGGCAGGCTGGTCGCGGCGGGCACGACGACGCCGCCCGGCAAGCACCCGCGGCCGCCGGGGTTCCAAGAGCTGCGCGACGAGACGTGGGCCGACCTGGGCCCGGACGCCCTCCGGCGATACGAGGAGCTCGTGGCAGTCTGGGAGCGCACGCCGTTTCCGGAGCCGCACCTCCATGTCAACATGCTCGGGACGCGCCGATCCCACGCGGGGCGTGGTCTTGGACGACGAATCCTCGAGACGATTCAAGAGATCTCGCGCCGCCCGCCGGCCGTGCGGGGGGTGAGCCTGTCCACCGAGGATCCGGCGAATGTTCCGCTCTACGAACACTGCGGCTACCGGGTCATCCACCACACACGCGTGACCGAGTCGCTCGAAACCTGGCTCCTATTCCGCGACAACGAGCCCGGCGCAGCGGGACCCTCCCGGTGATCGTTCTGGAGACGGATCGCTTGGCGCTTCGATGGGCGACGGAGGATGACGCGCCCTTCTTCCTCGAACTCCTGAACGACCCGGACTGGATCCGTTTCATCGGGGACCGCGGCGTGCGGACGATCGACGGCGCCCGTGGATACATCGCCGACAAACTGACCTCGAGCTACACGCGACATGGATTCGGGCTCTACGTCGCCACGGAGAAGTCATCCGGCGAGCGCGTGGGCATCTGCGGGCTGATCCGCCGCGCGACGCTGCCGGACGTGGACGTCGGCTACGCCCTGCTGCCGCGCCACCGCGGCAAGGGGTACGCGCTCGAGGCGACCCGCGCCATGATCGACCACGGGCGTGAGACGTTCGGCCTTCGGCGCCTTGTCGCGATCACGATCCCGGAGAACCGCGATTCGATCCGCGTGCTCGAGCGCGCGGGGATGACGTTCGAACGGA
>QJVW01000072.1 GCA_003235575.1 Candidatus Eiseniibacteriota bacterium
AGGAGGACGATGCGCGGAATCCGGGCGTGATCGCGGACTGCACGGGCGACAACGCCGGAGATTCGGTGGGACCGTCGGCCGACGGCTTCGAGACCTACGGCGTCACCGGCGTCGCGCTCATCGTCTTCATCCTCCTCGCCGTCACCGACACGGCGGTGCAGGTGCAGCTCCTGGTCTGGATCTTCGCGATGCGCGTCATGATGGTCGTGGCGTCGGGCGCGTCGTACCTGATGAACGAAGCCATGTCCAAGGCGCAGTACGAGCAGGCGGCGGACATGGACTACGAAGCGCCACTGACGCGCCTCGTGTGGCTCACCTCGTTCGTCTCCATCGCCCTGACGTATCTCTCCTCCTACATCCTCATCAAGGACCTCGGCGACGGGTCGCTCTGGTGGAAGCTCTCGACCGTCATCACCTGCGGCACGCTGGCCGGGGCCGTGATTCCGGAGTTGGTGAAGATCTTCACCTCGACCAAGTCGTCGCACGTGGCGGAGGTCGTGACGTCGTCCCGCGAGGGCGGCGCCTCCCTGAACATTCTCTCCGGGCTGGTGGCCGGCAATTTCAGCGCCTACTGGCTGGGGATCGCGATTCTCGCGCTCATGGCCGCCGCCTACGGCGTCAGCACGATGGGGCTCGCCTCGCTCATGATCGCGCCGGCCGTCTTCGCGTTCGGGCTCGTGGCATTCGGATTTCTGGGGATGGGCCCCGTGACGATCGCGGTCGATTCCTACGGCCCCGTGACAGACAACGCCCAATCGGTGTATGAGCTCTCGGTCATCGAGTCGCTCCCGGACATCAAGACCGAGTTGAAGACGCAGTACGGCTTCGACGTCGACTTCCCGAGGGCGAAGCACAACCTGGAGGAGAACGACGGCGCCGGGAACACCTTCAAGGCCACCGCGAAGCCGGTGCTGATCGGCACGGCCGTCGTGGGCGCGACCACGATGATCTTCTCGATCATCGTGGCGCTGACCGAGGGGTTGAATCCCGAGTATGTGGCGAATCTTTCGCTGCTCCACGCTCCGTTCCTGCTCGGACTCATCACCGGCGGGGCGATGATCTATTGGTTCACCGGCGCCTCCACGCAGGCGGTGACCGCCGGCGCCTACAGCGCCGTGGAGTTCATCAAGAAGAACATCAAGTTGGAGGGGACGACCAAGGCGTCGGTCACCGATTCCAAGAAAGTGGTGGGAATCTGCACGCAGTACGCGCAGAAGGGGATGTTCAACATCTTCCTCGCCGTCTTCTTCGGCACCCTGGCGTTCGCGTTCGTCGAGCCCTTCTTCTTCATCGGCTACCTCGTCTCCATCGCGCTCTTCGGACTCTACCAGGCGATCTTCATGGCGAACGCCGGCGGCGCCTGGGACAACGCGAAGAAGGTGGTCGAGGTCGATCTGAAGGAAAAGGGAACGCCGTTGCACGACGCGACCGTCGTCGGCGATACCGTGGGCGATCCGTTCAAGGACACGTCGTCGGTGGCCTTGAACCCGATCATCAAGTTCACCACGCTCTTTGGGCTCCTGGCCGTCGAACTCGCCGTGTCGCTGTCGCGGGAGCAGGGCGTGGGGCTGACCAGCGTCCTGGCGGCGGCCTTCTTCGCCGTCTCGGCCTACTTCGTCTGGCGTTCGTTCTACAAGATGCGGATTACGGGCGCGGTCGCGAAGTAGCGCACCGGCCTCAGGGCAGCAACGCGATGGGCCGTCGGGGAGAATCCCGGCGGCCCGTCGTGCTTCGAGGCGGTGCGATCGCGCCCGCTCACTCCATCAGGTCGAACTGCCCCCCCAACACCAGATCCAGCCGCCCGGTCCGCCACTCGCGAACGGCATCGCGTACGAGCGGCGAAGGCTCGCGGCGGTACCGTCGCACGATCCGCCGCCGCACGCTCTCGTCGGTGGAGAGTTCACGCAGCGCCGCCTCCACCTCTTGTCGCGCGCGGCGCTCCGGCGCGTCCGGTTGGGCCACGATGAACACGTAGGCCCTGGCGCGGCCTCCCCGCGGGTCCGATGACTCGAGGACATGCATCCCGGACTCCGGCTCGAGGATGGAGTACGCCGCATAGCCCGACACGTCGAGGAGCAGCCGGTAGGGGCGATGGGTGTCTCCGTTCCGCTCCTCGATCGCCGTGAGGCGCATCCCTCGGGATTGGGCCCATTGGCGATACATGGAGCCGATCTCGCCGGCGAATGCGTCGTGGTCTTCGGGCGGGGTCTGCGAGTCGCGGCTCGCCTCGACGAGCACGAAGGCGTCTCGCCCTTTGCCCGCCTCGAATCCCGCGTGCGCCGCGTCCAGGAGGTAGAGTTGGTGCGCCAGCCGCTGGAGCAGGTCGCGGGGCGGGCGAGAGGCGCGCGCGGCGTCGGGGCGGGCCAGCCTCGCCAGCAGGGCGCCGGCACGCTTGAGGCCCGCCTCGATCCGGTCCATGTATTCCGCCCTGCCGAGGACCGTGAACCGGTCCTCCGAGTTCCAGAAGCCTGGAGCCGACATGGACTCGAGGGCCGCCCGCTTCCGAGCCTGCCATGCCTCCGCCTCGATCAGATCCAGGAGCCGGCGGTACTCGAATTCCAGGAACGCGAGACCGTTCGGCATCCCGTCGGCGCCGCGGATGAGGGCGCGCAACGATGGGGCACCCACGCCCGATCCGTCGATCGCCTCGCGAAGCAGTCCCGTGGGCGCTGCCTCGGACGCGGGGGCCTCGGGATCGACGAACTTCGCCGTCAACCGATCACCGTCCGCGTGGATGAAGACGAACTGATCTCCCTGGGGATACCGTCGAGAGACGATCGTCTCCGCGAGGGGCGCCAGGAAGAATCGCTCGATCGCGCGTTTCAGGGGCCGCGCTCCCAGCCTGGTGCTGAACCCGCGCGCGAGCAGGAAATCGACGGCGCTGTCGTCCCATTCGACGGCCCAGTCGCGGGTGCGAAGGCCGCGAAGCCGCAGCGCGGCGCGGAGTTCCTTTTCCAGGACTTGGCGCATCACGGCGCGGTGAAGGGGGCGGAAGATCACGATGCGGTCGATCCGGTTCAGGAACTCGGGCCGGAACGTTTCGTCCACCGCGCGTCCGACGGCCGCGACGCTGTACGTGAGGTCGGCGCCGGAGAATCCGATTCCCGGACCCTTTCCCGCCGCGACGCCGAGGTTCGAGGTCAGGATGATGATGGCATGGCGGAAGTCGGCGGTCTGGCCCCACCGATCCGTGAGTCGCCCATCGTCGAACACCTGGAGAAAGAGATCCCAGATACGATGGTGCGCCTTTTCGAACTCGTCGAGCAGCACGACGGAGAACGGCTGGCTTCGGATCGACTGCGCCAGGGAGAGGCTCACCTCGAGCGCGCGTGGACCGCCCGACCCGATGAGGCGCTCCAGCGACAGTTCGGTTTGGAACTCGCTCATGTCGAGCCGGATCATCCGGTCGGGGGAACCGAAGAGGTATTCGGCCAGCGCCTTCGCGACGGCCGTCTTTCCCGTTCCCGTCGGTCCCACGAAGAGGAACACGCCCGCGGGACGCGACGGATCGACAAGCCCCGCCTTGAGCATCGACACCCGTTCGACAAGGCAATCCACCGCTTCGTCCTGTCCCAGAATCCGTTCGGAGAAAAACGCCTTCAGCGCGCCGAGGTCGAGTTCATGGTGTTCGTCGAGAATGGCCTTGGGAATCCCCGTCTGGTCGGAGAGCGTGGCAAGAACGTCGGACACCTGTATCGGATTCGCGCCGCGATCCTCGGCCGCCAGGCGCTGGCGCGTCCACTGGAGTAGCTGCAGCATGCTGCCGGGGAGGGCGCCCTCGCGGGAGAAATGCTTTGCGAGTTGCAGCGTTTCGCGCAGGACCTCGTCCGTCGCGACGGACGGCGTATCGCCTTCCGCGGCGTTTCCCTCGGTGGGGCGTTGGGCGCCGTCCTCGCCCGCCGCTTGGGCCCAGCGGCGGGCGATATCGAGCGTCTCTTCATCCCCCAAGGGCAGTAGCCGGATGCTTTCCAACGCCCCGCGCACGCGGGGTACGTTCTGCAGGAGCCTTTCGAACGCCATCGTTCGGATTTCGCCCAGGACGCGAATCGCACCGGATTCGATGTGGGGAAGGAGCATCTCGAGGACACCGACCGGATTCTGTTGATGTCGCCCCGCCCACACGAGATCGATGAAGTCGGGAACGATCCAAATGGTTCGTCCATGGCGCAGCGTTCGAACGAGGTCCTTCACGCGACCCTCGACCTGGCCCACGAAGGACTGGTCCGCAACCAGGTCCGCGGCGCTGCGTTCGACGACCTTCCATCCCTCGCGGCGAAGGCGCGCGGTGAGCGCGCGTACGGCCGCGCTCTTTCCGACCAGAGGGTCGCCAACCAAGAGCGTCGAGCGCGGCATGGAGGAAGTCAGGTTCGTCATCAACCGGTCCACGACGCGGCGAAGGGCGACGTGCTCGATCGGCGCGGCTTGGCGTCGGCGCTTCGCCGGTCTCGCGGCTGATTCCGGCGCCTCGGCGCCGGATGGCGCGACCTCCTCCACCTCGGCGCCGCTCGCGCCCGGCTTCCACGCCGTGGCAAGCGGCGCGCACGTGGGTCCGAGCTGCTCCAGAATCAGATCCACGTTCTGGCGTGACTCCGCATCGAACGGCAGACCCTTGAAGACGTCCGGCGATTCACCGGCGGCCAACCGCGCCGCGACGAACTCGCGCAGCGCATCCAGGGACAAGGGCTCCAGCCAGGAGGGGTTGAGGAGGTGGATCACGGGCTTCAGGACCGGCTCCTTGGCTCGCGCGTGCACGGCACGAAGGGCGAAGGTGCGCGTGTAGGGGTTGACGTGGTTCAGGCACGCGATGACGGGAGCGGCGATGTCGGCGTCGTCGCGGCGCGACGCCAGAACCCGTAGCGCGGCGCACGCGGGAACCGTCAACGAGCCGTGGACGTACTGAAGCAGCGCGTCCGTCTTCCGCGATTCGAAGATCTCAACCAACCGCCGGAATCGCGGATCTTCCTCGAGGTCCGCGGGAACGGCGACGACATTGGTGAAGACATTGTTCAACTGGACGATCAGGTCATAGAGGTCGTCGCGCTCCGTTGCCAACGGCGCCGGGGGCGGGGCGCTCTGCGGCGATGCCCCGATGCCGACCCGTCGCACGAACCACGCCAACGCGACGGCGAACAGCAGGGTTACGAGGAACGCCGCAAGAATCTCCATCATGCAAGCCTCACCCCGGCACGGGACTTCCGCAAGGGGCGAAGTGGCGATCCCCAAGCCAGAATTCCATGGTACGATAGGCGTAGTGTCGAAGGACCGTCGGCTCCGGACGCCTCCCCCGCCGGGGCAATGCCCCCTTCTCGGTAGGGCCGACACGCGTCGGCGGGAGGATCTCCAATGCGTTCCCTCGCGCGGTACCGCTCCCTGGTCGTTCTCGCATCGTTCGCACTCCTAGGCTGTTCCAGCGACGACAAGGCCACGAATCCCGACGGAGGCGGTGGGGGAGGCGGCGCCAACCCCGGCGTGACTCAGTTCGGAGCCCAGATCGGCGGAATCGCCACGCAGTACTTTGTGGGGAATGCCGAGGGGTACGCCAGCGCCGGCGCGATGCTTCCGTATATTGCGGCGTCGCTGGCGACCCCGGCCCCGCCGGCCCCCGCGCATGCGTTCGCGCCGGCGCTCAGCTGCTTCGCCGGGGTGGCCGGGACGACCTACATCTTCAACGGTTCGGCGTACGTGGCGGGACCGGCGACCGGTGCCCCGACGAACGGGGTTCGCTACGTGATCTACCGGCTGGACGGCGCGAATCAGCCGGTTCTCGCCGATTCGATCGGGTACGTGGAGGTTACGTGCACGGTCGCGAGCGCGACGAGCAACTACGTTGGCGTGGCGCTCGTCGCCAACGGAGCGGCGGTGTTCGGCGCAACCGGCGTCGCGAACGACAACACCACCTACGGCGGGTACAACTGCACCGGGTGGCTGGGCGCCGCCGGCGCCCCCAATATCTCGATGAGTCTTTTCTGCGAATTCAACCCCGCCTATCTGCAGTACACCACGGACTTCTCCAACGGGGACCTTCAGGTCGAGTTCGCCACGGTCGACAGCGTGGCGACGGGGGGACGGACGCTCGGATTTGGCGCCCTGTACAGCCCGAGCCCGAACTGGAACGTGATCGTCAACATCCGCGGCGACACGGCTACGGAAACGGTGTCCGAAGGCGCGGTGTACTACGGTGACCTGAATACGGGAGGGCTGGAGCAATTGGTCGCCTGCGTCTCTGGCGGCACCATGACGCAGCCCGTCTTCTCGGCGCCCAGCGCCTCCTGCGATATCATCGGATACGGCGTCGGTCCGGCGGCCAGCTCCGCGGACCTCGCCACCATCGCCGCCGGCGTGCAGCAGGTACGCATGATCCACGACTTGATCGTCGAGGTGGCGGACGAGGCATTCGGCGTCCCGCCCTCGATGACACCCTGATGACATCCTAGGAAAGGCCCAGCGGGCGCCGTGGAGCGCCCGCTGGGGAAGAAGCGCGCGGCTTCTCCACCTCGATTCGGTCGACTCCGTACGGTCCGGGTGCGACAGATCGTCATGCCCCGCCCATTCCGTTTTGTCAGGTACGGGTGCGCCGGGCGCTGCCTCGCGACCGGCGGCGCCGGGACAAGCGCATGGCGAGCATTCGTTTCTGCCGCTCGGCAATCCTCTGGCGGGCTTGGCACAGCCCATGCGACTTCTCCCCAGGGTCCACTTCCATTCCCCATTCTTCATCAGGTCGAGAGGTCGCTTGAAACGCTGCGTGCTCCGGTCATCCATGCGCGGACTGCGGTCCTGCGGCTCCTATACGGTCCGCCTCGCGGCCGGAATCGTGCTGGCGGCTTTGTTCGCGCCGAACCCTGCGCCCGCGGAAGCACGGGATCGCGCGGCCCCCGCGGCGCCCAACGCGCGACTGCTTCAAGAAGGCGTGGACGATTCCACGCTGTCCTATCTCTCCCGGCACTGGGAACTCGATCCGCGCGCGCGGCAAGGGACGTTTCTCTTTCGTCCTCACCGCCCGAACTACGTCCTTCCGGGTCGCTACTCCTCCGACCCCAACAATCAGCCGTCCTCCCCGACACGCGGCGCGGCGCCCGACGTGACGTACGACAGGATGGAATCGAAATTCCAACTCAGTTTCAAAATGAAGGTCGTGGAGGGGATCACCGCGCGCCACGTGGACCTCTGGTTTGCCTACACGCAGCAGAGCAGCTGGCAGGTCTATAACGGCGCCATCTCGCGGCCCTTCCGGGAGACGAATCACGAGCCTGAATTCATGGCCGTCGTGCCCGTCGAACGCGCTCTGGGTCCGCTCGACCTCAGGTTCGTGAACGTGGGACTCGTGCACCAGTCGAACGGCCGTTCGGATCCGTATTCCCGGAGCTGGAATCGCGTGTACGTGCAGCTCGGCTGCGAGCGGGGAGGCTTCGCACTCCTGGCCCGGACCTGGCACCGGCTCACCGAGCAGCGGGACAAGGACGACAACGAGGACATCCAAAACTACGTAGGCAGGGGCGATGTGCTCGCCGTCTACAAGTGGAGGGTCCATACCGTGGCGATGCTGGCGCGGAACTCGCTCACCACGCGCAACAATCGTGGCAGCGTCCAGCTCGACTGGAGCTTTCCGGTGGCGGGGCGGCTGAGAGGATACGTGCAGGGCTTTGCCGGATTCGGCGAGAGCATGATCGACTACAACCACGATCAGGCCACGATCGGCCTCGGACTCATGCTCACCGACTGGATGTGACGACGTTCCCGAGATGCCGCCCTGGTGCGCCGGCGCGGGCGAGGCGTCGGTGCGAGGAGGTCTCTGGCATGTCCACTCGATCGAAGCGAGCCGTTCGGTACCTGGCGCTTGTTCTCTTGGGCCTTCTTCATGTTACGGCCGGGAACGCGGCGGTCGATCCAGCCAAGCTCACCCCGCCGCCGGCAGGGACGATACAGGTCTTGACCACCCTGGATGGGTCCACGCTGGTGGGTCGAATCGTGGGTCTGGACGGTGACGCAGTCACATTCGAGACCGAATCGGGAACGCTCACCGTTCCCACCGCGAACATCGTTTCGATCGAAATCCGGAACCCCGATCGTATCCGGAATGGACGGTACTGGCACCCGGACCCCGCCGCCACGCGGCTTTTCGTTTTCCCCACGGGTCGGATGCTGGGCAAGGGACGCGGATATTTCTCCGATCACGAGTTGTTCTTCCCGGCCCTCGACTACGGGGTCACGAACTGGCTCACGGTCTCCGGAGGGGGTTCACTCTTTCCGGGCGTCGAGGCGGACGAACAGGTCTACTACCTGAGCGCGAGGATTGGCCAGGCCGTGAACAAGAAGTTCGCCTATTCCTTTCAGACGTTGATGGTGCGGGTTCCGAAAATCGACGATGACATCCCGGAGTGGGTGAAATTGTTCAACGCGGTGGGCACGTACGGAGGACCTGACGCAAGCGTCACAGCCGGCCTCGGGTACGGGCTGGTTGGGTCCGAGGCCGCGGACCGCCCGCTGATTCTACTGGGGGGATCGAAGCGCCTCTCGCGGCGAATCGTCGCGATGAGCGAGAACTGGCTGCTTCCCGGCGTCGACGACTTCGCGATCCTCTACGGCATCCGATTCATCGGTGAAGACCTGAGCGCCGACCTGGGGTTCGTCACGATCACCGACGAGGATGCCTTCTTCCCGGGGCTGCCGCTGATCACCATCGCCTACAGCTTCTAGCGACGTCGTATCCGATCGGCCTAGTTGCCCTCGTGGACCCATCGTGCCCACGCGTGTACTATTCCCCATCGAAAACGTCGATCCGCACGTGCGTCGCGGCGCACACGGAACCAGCCACCCAGCACAAGGAGCCAACGCATGACGACTGGTGAGAACAAGGGTCGCGCCTACCGCGCGCCGCTGACGGTGCTCTTGCTCGTGGGACTTCTTGCCGGAGTCGGTGCTTGCGGCAAGAAGGCCGCGGAGGAGGGGGCCGCCACCGGGGGGCAGCTGAGCCAGGCCGAGGTGGACACGTTGCTCGCAGGCTACGCCAAGGACCGGGCCGAGACCCAGGAGTGGCTCCAGAGCTCCCCGACATCGTATCTCGCGGCCGTGCAGCGCCGCGATTTCGGCTCGGAGACCTCGCTCACGGTGGGCCGGGATCCCGGCAACGACGTGCGGATCGACGATCCGGCCTTCAAACCCCACCACCTCAAGGTCACGGTGGTGGGGGATTCGTTCCTGGTCGAAGCGGTGGACGGTGGGGCGCGGTTCCGCGTGAAGGACGACGAGATGACCGCCGCGACCCTGCCGCCGAGCCGCATCAGCGTGGATCGGTTCTCGCTCCGGCTCTCGCACCAGCGCTTTCCGGCGATCATCGTCTTCGATCCCAAGAGTCCGCGCTACGCGGAGTACAAGGGGATACCGTACTTCCCGCCCGACGTCTCCTACCGGGTCGTCGCTGCGCTCAAGACCAACCCGAATCCGGATACGACGATCATCGAATCGACCCGCGGCAATCGGCGCCGCGCCATTCGGATCGGGTGGTTCGACTTCACAATAGACGGCAAGGACTGCCGCCTGGCGGCCACACGGCTTCTCGAGCCCGGAGTGGGCGAGAAGGACTTCAGCCTCTTCTTTACCGACGCGACAACCGGCAAGGAAAGCTACAAAGTGGGGCGCTACCTAGGCGCCGAGCCGCTTCCCGACGGCCGTTACGTGCTCGACTTCAACTACTGCTACAGCCCGGCCTGCGCCTATTCGAACCAATACAACTGTCCCATTCCTCCGAGCGAGAATCGACTCGACGTGGCGATCCGAGCGGGAGAGATGGCCCCAGGCTACATGCACTAACGCGCCGCTGCGCGGGGGTCCCCTCGGCCGGCCTCGGCGAAGGGGACCCCCGGAGACGCGCCCCACCGCGAACAGCGCGGCCGTGCCTCGGCATGCGTCGGCGGGTCGGGGCGTATCGAATCGAATTCGTGGGTATCCCAGGCGATACGATTCCCTTCGTCTCCGCCCGCCCCCCGGACCAAACCATCGTAGGCCCCCCGGCGTTGTGCTGTGCGCACCATGCGTTTGCGCACGCGATCGACCTCGCCCCTCACCCCCATCCCTCCTGGCACGCCCGGTGCATTTCTACCCAGCAGGTCCACCGAGCGTCGCGTGGACGAAACATTCATGCCCGCCCCGCCACAGGGGTGAAGGGGGACTGGTGAGAATCCTCGTTACGGGCGCCACCGGGTTCATCGGAGGTCACGTCGTGTCCGCGCTGGAGCGAAACGGGCATAGCGTGACGGCCCTGCACCGGAGGCCCCGCACATCCGATGCGAGCACCTCGCGCGTTCACTGGGTACAGACCGATCTCTTTCGGTGGCCCCTGTCGGTCTCCCTCCTGAATCCGGTCGACACGGTCGTCCACTGCGCGGGGCGACTGAGCGGTTTCGTGGCGATGACCGAGTCCGATCCGCCGGCCGGCGCCGAGACGTTCGCCGCGATGGACCTCGCGGTCAGACTTCACGCCACCCGCTTCATCCACATCTCCTCGCTCGCGGTCTGCGATCCGCCCCGACGCGGCGCCGTACTGGACGGGCAATCCGCGATCTCGTCGAGCCCCGCTCGCTGGAATCGCTACGCCATCGAAAAGATCGTGGAGGAGCGCGCGGTGCGCGGCGCCCACGAACGCGGCAGGTTCGGCGCGGTCATCCTCCGTCCCGGAATCGTGTTCGGGGCCGGGGACCGCCACGCCACGCCGCGCTTCTTGAAGGTGCTGGCGCGACGGCTTTCCTTCTACGTCGGCCGCGGCGACAACGTCGTCGCCAGCGTGGCGATCGAGGATCTGGCGGAGGGCGTGATACGAGCCGCCACCGCGCCGGGCATCGAGGGGCGGAGCTACGCGCTGGCGGGTCGCGAACCGCTGACGCAGCGCGACTTGTTCCGGCTTCACGCACGCGGGTGGCGGTGTCATCTCCCCCGCATCGGTCTTCCGTTCCGGGTCGCCCTGGGCCTGTCGGCGTTCGCCGAGGCCGGGGCGCACGGACGGTCGGGGCCGCCCACCATGACACGCGTCGGCGCGTGGGTGATCGGGACATCGAGTCCTACGTGGTGCGAGGCCGCGTCCGCGGATCTTGGATGGACCGGTTCGTCCTCGGTCGCGGACGCCATCGAGCGATCCATGGCGGCGCACTGGTCCGCCTCGGGGAACGCGGCCCCGGCCAAATCCGCTTCGAAGGCAGCGGCCCGTCTCGAGACGGACGGGCGCCTCTCCCCGGAACATTCCAGCGAGGAGGCATCATGAAGATCGCAAGCATGGCGCATGCGGTTCCGCGCCGGGTCGTTCGCAACGACGAGCTGATCGAGCGGCTCATGGCCCACGAGGACAACACGGTTCCCGCGCTGCAGCGGCCGCTCCTGCGGCGCACGCTTCGCGAGATGTTCCGTGCCACGGGTGCCGTGACGCGCAACCATCGGGGATCGGACGAATCCGCGTTCGACCTTGGCCTGCAGGCCGCCCGGTCCGCCCTGGAGCGGGCCGGCCTCCGTCCCTCGGACATCGACCTCCTGATCTACGTCGGGGTGGGCCGTGGTTTCCTCGAGCCGGCCACGGCATGCCTCTTCCACGCCGCCTTGCGGTTGGAGAACGCGACCTGTTTCGACGTTCTGGACGCCTGCGCCAGTTGGCTCCGGGGATTCGATCTCGCCAAGCGATACCTCGACGCCGGCGTCTATCGGCGAGTCCTGATCCTCAATTGCGAGTGCAATTTCGAGGAGTACATCCGCTGGGACATCGCCTCGGTCGGGGATCTCGAGCGCCTGGGGGCGGGATTCACCGTCGGTGAGGCGTCGACCGCGACGATTCTCGAGGCATCGGAGCGCGACGACTACTACGCGACGTTTCGGACGAACGGCTCCGCGCACACGTTGTGCCAGATCCCGCTGCCGAATACGCCCGAGTTCGTTCCGGACGCCGACATGGCGGTGCAGCGCCCGCTCCGCTTCTTCTCCTATGGGCGGCGCCTCATCCAATGTGCCGTCGATCAACTCGACCGGCAGTTTCATGCGGACGCGCGGCTGCAGGACCTGACCCCGGACGTGGTGGTGGGGCACACCGTCGGCGTGGCGACGTCCCAGGACGTGGTGCGCCGGCTGGGTCTTGATCCCGCGACCTACGTGGAGACGTTCCCGATTCATGGGAACACGGTTTCCGCATCGCTCCCCCTCGGACTCTCCGTCGCCCAGGACACGGAGCGGCTCCGGCGAGGACAGCGCGTGTTGCTGATGATGGGAAGTGCGGGCGTGACGACGGGGTTCGTCACGTTTCGGTTCTGAGGGGGACGCGGACCATGCGCGACATCGTCGAGTGGATCGGCATCGGAATCGTGGGTCTGCCCATGGCGCTGTTCAAGTCGTACCCGCTGCACGCGTGGGCTGCGTTTCGAAGGAACAAGAAGACCCCGGGGTTCGGTGGGGACGCGCGCGTTTCGGTGATCGTGCCGTTGCGCGGAGACGATCCCGGCCTCCGCGAAAACCTAACCTCCCTGCTTGGTCAGAAAGGCATCGGCGAGCATGAAGTGCTCCTCTGCGTCGAAGACCGAGCCGACGCGGCCGCCGCGGTCGCCGAGGCGCTGGTCCGGTCGGCTCCCGGGGGGCGCGCGCGGCTTGTCACGTCGGGCCCGGCGGGCGAGGAACTCGGGAAACTCCACAACCTCAAGGCCGGGGTCCGGGCCGCGCGCGGTTCCGTGCTGGTGCTGGTGGATAGCGACACGCGGATGCCGTCTTCCGGATACCTCGCGGAGTTCATCGCCCCCCTCGCGCGCCCGGAGGTCGGCTGCGTCACCTGCTACCCCGCGATTCGCGGCGGTCGCGATCTCGGCGCGCTTCTCCTCGCGGGCATGATCAACCTCGATCTGTGGGGAACGTTCGTCGTGCGCGCGGCTTGGGGCGGGGGTTCCTTCGCGAACGGCGCCTGCATGGCGCTTCGGGCCGAGACGCTTCCGCGCTGCGGGGGGTTGGAGCGGCTCAGCCGCCGCATGCTCATGGACTCACGGCTCGCGGCGAACATCGCCGCGCTCGGGCTCCGCGTGGTCGTCCACCGAGAGCCGGTCCTGATCGAGCGTGATCGCGTGAGCCTGCGCGAACTCTGGGTTCAATCGACCCGCTGGCACGTGGCCATGTACCGGGGGCTGCGACCCTGGACCTGGTTCGCGTTCGGCTGGCTTCGCTCGGCGCTCGTTCTGGCCCTCGCGTTCGTCGCGTTCGCTCCCGATTCCATCGCGGCGCGCGGGGTTCTGCTCGGCGTCCTGGGGATCAGGGCGGGACAGGCCGCCCGGCTGCGCGGCACGAGCCGTCGCGTTCCGGACATCGCACGACGGGTGCTGGTCCAGCCGCTTGCCGATCTCGTAGGCGCCGCCGCCTGGCTTCACGCCATGGTGCAACCCCACGTTCAGTGGCGCAGCCGTCGCTACCGCGTGGGACGGGATGGGGTGCTCACGCTGGCGCCGGCGTCCGGGCGGATCACGACGGAACGGGTCGAGGCACAGGAACGAGGCGCCATCCGTGGAATTGAAGCATGACGGACCGGGACAGATCCGTCGCGTCGCGGAAGCGAAGGTGGAGCCTGCCAGGGCGCTCGGAGAGCGGAACGGGCCGGACCGTGATGGCATCGCCGCGGACGAACCCGCTCGAGTCGGCCGCCGAGCCACCGAAGAGGAGAAACTGCTCGAAGGGTGAGTCGAAGAACATTCCCTTGGAAGGGGTTACGTCGAGTGCAAGTCCGTCCGTCCACCGGAGCGTGGAGGGTCTTCCCGGCCGGACGGACGGTGAAAAGTTGATGAACCAGGTGTCCGCCGCGGAGCCGGGGTTCGCCAGCCGGACGGCCGCGGGAAGTCCGTACGCCCAGACCGGCGTGTCGAAGAGGACGAAGCGCGCCGGGGACTCCGTTCGCACGATCCCGCCCACCTGGCGAGCGGCCCGGGCGAGGGATCGGGACGCCGACCACGTGAAGCCGGAGATGATCAACTGGGCGGCCACGCCGGCGACGATCCACGCGCCGAGCCAGCGGGTCGGCCAGCGACGGCGGGCGCTCGCGTCACGCGCCATGCCGAGTAGGAGCGCGAGCCCGGCGAGCGGCAGATAGAGGTAGAGGCTCGTCGGCAAGACCGGAAGGTAGGGGAGCAGCGCGGCGCCGAACCAGGCCAGCAACAAAACTCCGGTTCCGCGCCCCGCGGCTCGGACGAGGGGAAGCGTCAGCAGCAACGTCACGGCGGCGATGGCCGCGAGCCAGACCGGCGCCTGACGGAGGGCGGCGAGGGGCGCGACGTGCGAGAGCGGAAGCGCCAGGAGCGCGGAGAGAAGGTAGAGAAGCGGTTTCGCGGCGAGCCACAGCACATCCGCGGGGCCATCGAGAGGATCGAGGTACGGCGGGGGAGGCGGCTGGACGTGGAAGACGCCGAAGCGAAGGCCGAGATAGAACATCGCCGGAAGGAAGAGCATGGCCAGGATCCACGGGGAGGGCGTTCGTTGCACGGACGTCGGCGCGCGAAGCCGGCGCAGCCGGGCGGCGATCAGCAGCAACAACGGCGCCGCGACGCCGCTCTCCTTCGCGAACGGCGCCAGGGTGACCGCGGCCAGCGCGACGCCGAGCCACACACGTTTCCCCCCGGTGATCCAGGTGTCGAAGGCGTTCACCCCGGCGAGAGCGAGGGACGCGTAGAGGAGCTCCGTACGTCCGGAGATCCAACCGACGGCGGGCGCGGCCGGCAGGCTGACGCCCCAGGCAACGGCGAGCCAGTAGGACGTCGTTCGGGAGATCCCGAGTCGGCGCGCCAGCCGAAGCAGCAGCGCGAGGTTGAGAAGATGAAGGAGGAGATTGTCGAGATGGTAGCCCCAGGCGCGCATCGCCCAAAGGCGCCACTCGATCCAGAAGCTGAGCGAGGTCGCGGGCCGCAGGAAATCCAGATGCACCGGCTCGGCGTGCGGCCAGAGCACGATCCCATGGTCCTCGGTGTGGATCGCGAAGTTCAGCGCCTCCGCGCCCATGGGGCGACTGGCGCGTTCGAGGTGGAAGTAGTCGTCGAGGATGAATCCACCGGCGAGAAACGCGAGGAAGACCGTGAGGCATAGCAGAAGCAACCGGGGGGATCGGTTCGTGCCACGCAGAGGGGGGCGCGTGTGGACGACTGACTCGGCGCTGGCCACCAGGAGACTGTACGGACGCGTCGTGGGTGCTGCAAGAAGTGTCGCGGGCCGGGGCCGCGCGCGCGGCGTGGCCGCATCCGGTCGGGGAGGGGTCCCATGAGACTCCGGAATCCGCTTCGCCCCTGGGTGTTCCTCGCCCGTCGGCCGGGCCGCGCCCTTCCAACGGCATTCGTGATCGCGTCGGTGACCCTGCTGCTGGTCGTCGTCATCACGCCCGGGAACACCTTCCGCTCCACCCTCGACGCCAACCTCGCCGCGCTCGACGTCTTCACGGTGGTGTCGCCGGCTCGTCGCGCGGGATTCGAGCCGGCGCTCCGGGATCTTCTCGATCGAAACCGCTTCGCCGAGCGCTGGGTGCCGGTGAAGGCGCTGTGGGTGCGCTACCCCGCGATCATCGGCGAAGGGTCGTGTCCGCTGCTGCTGGCGCGCCCGGAAGAGGCCCGCGCGGTCCTGGACCGGCTGGGGATGAAACTCGTGGCCGGGCGGCACGCCTCCGGACCCGAACCGGTCCTCGTTCTCCACGAGGACGTGGCGCGGGCCAGGGGAATTGGGATCGGGAGCCGCGTCGGGACCCTCGTGGATCCCGACGACATCATTCCGGGGTCGTTCGAGGTCGTCGGCCTCGTGCGTGGACCCGCGCGCGTCGCGGTCGGGATCGTCGGGGCGGGCGTGCTGGCGTCCATGCTGCACGGGCGGCTTCCCACCTACGCGTTGATCTATCCCCGGCCCGGGCTCAAGGAGAAGTCCGACGCGTATCTTCACGCGGCCCGGGACGGAACCGCCCCGGCCTTTCAGATCATCGACGCGGCGTACGCGAGAACCCGCGCGGAGCGCGCGCTGAAGAACCTGCCGCTCCTGGTCCGGTTCCTTTCGATCGCCACCGCGTGCATTGTTTCGCTCGTCGTCATGCTCCTCACGCTGTTGAGCTTTCAGTCGCGCCTGCCGCAATTCGCGATCCTTCTGGCGATCGGACAGCGGCGGGGGCGCCTCCTGCGCAGCGTGACGCTCGAATTGTCGATGCTCGCCGTCGGCTCGTGGCTCCTGGGTGCGTCCGTCGCCCTCGCGGGGCTGGCGGTCTACGACGTCGTCGCGCTCCAGCCCCGCGGGATCCTCATCCACGTATGGGATCCCGGCGCCATCGCCGCGAGCGCCACGATTCCGGTATTCGTGATCCTGGCCGGCCTTGCCGTCTTGTGGCGAGGGATGGCCCACGTCGATCCCGTTTCGATCATTCAGCAGAGGCTGCCATGAGCGAGCCCATCGTCCAGGCGCGGGATCTGTGGCTGGAGTACGGCGGCGCGCGATCCGTGCGCGCGCTGCGGGGGCTGACGCTCGCCGTCGAGGCGGGCACCTTCGTGGGAATCATGGGGCCGTCGGGCTCGGGCAAGTCGTCGCTCCTCTACGCGCTGGCGGGACTGCGCCGGCCCACGCGCGGTTCCGTCGCGTTTCAGGGCGCTGCGTGGCCCGAGCGGATCGCGCACGGATCCGATCGGCGGCGATCCTCGCTGGGATTCGTATTCCAGGAACCCTTCCTCGTGGCGCACTGGACGGTCGGCGAGAACATCGCCGTCCAGCAAACGAAGCCCAACGCCGCGCGTATCCAGGCGCTCGCGGCGTCGCTGGGGATCGAGCGCCTGCTCGACGAAGTCCCCGACCGGCTCTCGGCCGGCGAGCGCCAGCGCGCCAGCATCGCGCGCGCCCTCGTGAATGATCCGATGCTCGTACTCGCGGACGAGCCCACCTCCTGTCTCGACACGGACAGCGGTCGAAACGCCATGAGCGTTCTCGCCGCGGCGCGCCGGAAGGCGGCGCTGGTCGTCTGCTCCCACGACGCCCGCATGCTGTCCGGCGCGGACATTCGCTATCGGTTGGAAGATGGAACGCTCTCACGCGACGACTAGGGGCGGCGTGGCCTGGGCCGTGGCCTCGTACCTGCTGCTCGGCGGCAGCGGGGTGTTCTTCTGGATCTACTTCCACGTCTTGAACCGGACCACCATCGTGCGGCATCCGGAGGTCACGATCCGACGGAACACGCTGTTCGTGTCGAACCACCAGTCGTCCGTGGACAGCTTTCTCATCGCCGTCGCCACGCTCTTTCCTCGTTTCCTGCGCCATCCGTGGATGCAGCCCTGGAATCTGGCGACCACGGACCACTTCTTTCGCACGCCGCTTCGGTCCTGGCTCTCGAGGCGCCTCCGCTGCATTCCGGCCCGGGCCGGGGGCGCGGACGGATGGGCCCTTCGACGCTTCATGAACGAACTGGTCCAGGGCGTGGGGATGTTCTTCCCGGAGGGGAAACGCTCCACCGACGGCGCGATCCAACAGGCGGGTCCGGGCCTGGGCGTGCTCGTTCTCGCGACCCGGCCACGGGTGATCCCGGTGGCGATCGACGGAATGCGGGAGGCGGTTCGATTCGATCGGTTCGGACTTCGTTGCTGTCGTCGCATCGAGATCACGCTGGGCGAACCGATCGACTTCGCGTCGAAGCCCATGCCCGTCGGCCCGCCGGACCGCGACCAGGCGCAGCGCGTGACGGACGAGATCATGGCGGAGGTTCGCCGGTTGTACGGGGAAGGGCGCGCCCTCCGGGTGGGAGCCTAGGGTGCTCCCCCTCCTACTCCTCGCGGGCGCAACCGCGATCCTTCGCCTCCTCGGAGCCAGGGGACGCGGACCGGGCCTCTCATGGAGGCACGCGGCGCTCTACGCCATGAGCGCGGTCTCGATCCTCACCGGCGCCGCCGTCTTCACCGGTGCGCGCGATGACATGGCGAAGATGGTGCCCGCCGGCATGCCGCACCCCGCGGCGTGGGTCGTAGCGTCCGGCACGGTTCAAATCGTGGCGGGCGCCGCATTGACGGTGCCGGCGGTTCGTCCGCTGGCCTCCGGCGTGCTGGCGGCCGTCGTCGTCGCGAAACTTCCCGCGAACTGGAAGGCGACCAACGAAAGGCTGAGCATCCGAGGCCCGCTGCCCACGCGTCCGTGGATGAGGATCCCGGACGCGCTGCTCTGGCTCACCGTGGTCGTCTGGGTAGGGGGGGCGCGCACCGTGCGACGGGGCAGGCTGGCGCCGGGGCCGTCGGAGCCAAGGCGGCGCACGTAACCCTGCACTGGTCGAGCGACGCCAGGACCTTCGCGCGCCTGTTCCGTTGCTACTTTTGTGCCAATTGGCGTCACCCTGCGCGGGTGGGAAGCTTACGGCGAACTTGAAACGGGCACGGCCCTCCCGAGCCACCACCGGAAGACGGTATAGCGGCTACCCGACGTTCGTCGAGGACCCAAGGGCCGACAACCGCTTTCCTGCCAGGGGAATGGGGGAGAACGCTCATGACGATTGCACGAACGGCCGATCCCGTGGCTCCCCCGAGCACACCGGTTCCCGCCACCGTCACCCCGTCGGACATCGATGCGATGATGGCCCGGTACGGGTATTCCGCCGAAACACGAAAGATCCTAACGTCCGAGAATCTGCTCCCCACGGGGCTGCTGAGCCGGTTGCATGCGACGTACCCCCAGTACTCCGGACTGCTCGAGCGCGAGCCGTTCCTGTTCCGCGACGCCGATCACTACGAGGGGCTGGAGGGGTTCCGGAAGGTGGTCGCCGTGCTGGCGGAGAACAAGATCCACCTGGGCGACATCACCGAGCGTGAACTGTTCGTCGAGGTATACCGCTTCAAGGCATCGCGGCACGCGCTGAACTGCATCAACTGGAGGGACTACCAGCACGACTCGATGTTCCAACTCATGTTCCCGCAGCCGGGAATGATGAAGAAGGAGTTGCTCGCGGCCTATGCCGCCGAGACCTCTCCCGACGCGCGGACGCGCCTCGCCAGCGACTACGTCCACGAGACCAATCCGCATGACGGCCACCAGCTGCTGAACAAGCCATGGATCGAGCGGGGTGATGACGCTATCGAGATCGTCGAAGGCAGCCAGCACAAGTATCCGCCATGCCAGCTGATCTTCGACCGGACGACGCAGGAGTGCTTTGCCTTCTGCACCTACTGCTTCCGCCACGCGCAGGTCCGCGGCGACGAGGACATGTTCGTCCAGGAAGACATCGGACAAGTCCACGACTACCTGCGCGCCCACCCCGAGGTGACCGACATGCTCATCACCGGCGGGGATGCGGGATTCATGCCCGTCGAGCGCCTGCGCGAATACGTCATGCCGATCGTCGAGGACCGCCGCCTGCTGCACGTGCGCACCGTGCGCCTCGGCTCGCGCATGCTGACCTACCAACCCGAGCGAATCCTGACGCGCCGGTACGAGAAGATGCTGGCGCTGTTCGACGTCCTGCACGACAACGGAGTGCAGGTGTCCTGGATGGCCCACTTCTCCACGCCGCGGGAGCTGCTGAACCCCAGCACCATCGCCGCCATCCGACGGCTCCAGCGCCACGGCGTCGTCGTGCGGAGCCAAAGTCCCATCATGAATCACATCAGCCTGTTCACGGACGGCAGGGGCAACGTCGATATCCAGCGCTCGGCGCAGAATTGGATCGACCTCGCCAATATCCTGGCGACGCTGCTCGTGCGATTCCACTCGATGTACTGCGCCCGCCCGACGGGGGAGCACCATTACTTCACCGCGCCCCTGGCCGACATCGATAAGGTGGCCAACCTCGTCTATCGCTCGGTCTCGTCGCTGAATCGGCCGTCGCGATACATCACGATGACCACCTCCGCCGGCAAGATCTCCATTCTGGGCACCGCGGAGGTGGGCGGGCAGACGGCGTTCGCGCTGAAGTTCAACGAAGGCCGCAACATGGCCTGGATGGATCGCGTCTTCCTCGCCAAATTCGACCCTGAAGCGAACCGCGTCGACTTCCTGGCGCCGTTCGACACCCCGGAGTTCTTCTTCGAACAGGAACTGCGTGACATCGAGCAGAAGTTGATCGAGGTTCACCGGAAACGACGGCACCAGGGGGCGGACGCTTGATCGACAAGCGCGTCGGTTGCGCCGCCTCCGCGGTCGCCGACATTCGTGACGGCGCCACCATCATGATCGGCGGCTTCGGCGAAGCGGGAAGCCCGATCGAGTTGATCCACGCCCTCGTGGACGCCGGTCCGCGCCATCTCACCGTGATCAGCAATAATACGGGGAGCGGCCGGGTCGGGCTGGCCGCGCTGATCGCCAACGGGCAGGTTCGCAAGATGATCTGCTCGTATCCGCGCAGCGCCAATTCGATGGTGTTCCCCGAGCTCCATCGCCGGGGCGAGATCGCGCTGGAGCTGGTCCCCCAGGGTACGCTTGCCGAGCGGATTCGCTGCGGCGGCGCGGGCATTCCCGCCTTCTACACGGCGACCGCCGTGGGGACGATCCTCGCGCAGGGCAAGGAATCGCGGCGCTTCGACGACGCGGAGTACGTCATGGAGCGCGGCCTGCGCGCCGACTTCTCCCTCGTGAAGGCAGATCGCGCCGATCGCTACGGAAACCTGGTCTACCGGTGCACCGCGAGGAACTTCGGCCCCATCATGTGCACGGCCGCCGACACCACCATCGTCCAGGTGCGGGAACTGGTTCCCCCCGGGGCGATCGACCCGGAGGTCGTCGTGACGCCGGGTGTCTTCGTGGACCGTGTCGTCGTCGTTCCTCATCCGCAGCAGGAGTCGGTGCTCGTCAAGGAAGGGCGGCGTTACCCGTGAACGGCTGGACGCGCGAGGAAATGGCCCGCCGCCTCGCCGCCGACATTCCCGACGGCGCCTACGTCAACCTCGGCATCGGCATGCCCGAATTGGTCGTGCAGTTCGTCCCGCGGGACCGCGAATTCGTCTTTCAGACCGAGAACGGCCTGCTTGGGATGGGGCCGGCGCCCCCCGCGGGGTCCGAGGACCCGGAGTTGATCAACGCGGGCAAGAAGGCGGTGAGCGCGATTCCGGGAGCCGCCTACTTTCACCATGCCGACAGCTTCACCATGATTCGCGGGGGCCACATCGACGTCTGTGTTCTCGGCGCCATGCAGGTCTCCGCCCGCGGAGATCTCGCCAACTGGTCCACCGGGGAGGCGGACGCGATCCCCGCGGTCGGCGGCGCCATGGATCTCGTGGCCGGCGTCAAACGCATTCTTGTCATCACCGAGCACACCACCAAGTCCGGCGAGCCCAAGATCGTGACCGAATGCACCTACCCGCTCACGGGAAGGGGGGTCGTGGACGCGATCTACACGAATCTCGCGGTCCTGGACGTAACAAGCAAGGGGCTGTGCGTCCGCGAACTGGCGCCGGGCGTGACGCACGAAGAGGTTCAGGCAAAGACCGGCGCGCCGTTGCTCACACCGACGCCGGAGAACGCCCGATGACACGCAGCGCCCACGCCACGATCAGCCGCGAACTCTACGAGCGCGCGCTCCGCGTTCTCCCCGGAGGCGTCAGTCGCAATACCGTCCTGCGCAAACCGCATCCCTTCTACGCGGCGCGGGGCGAGGGGTGCGTCGTCACCGATGTCGAGGGGGTCCGCCGTATCGACTTCGCGAACAACATGTTCTCCCTGATCCACGGGCACGCGCATCCCGCGGTCGTAACGGCTGTCACCGAGCAGATGCGGCGCGGCACCGCCTTCACGTTCGCCACCGAAGCGGAAGTGCTCTACGCCGAGTATCTGTGTCAGCGCGTGCCGGGCATGCAGAAGATCCGCTTCGTGAACTCGGGTACGGAAGCAGTCATGGCATGCATCAAGGCCGCTCGTGCCTTCACCGGTCGGTCGAAGATCGCCAAGACCGAGGGCGCGTATCACGGTTCGTACGACTATGCGGAGGTGAGTCAGGCATCGAGTCCCGCCGACTGGGGCGACGTGGACCAGCCGCGCAGCAATCCGGTGGCGCGCGGCACGCCCCAGGCCGTGCTCGACGATGTCGTCGTGCTACCGTTCAACGATCCGGAAGCCGCCGTCCGAATCCTGGGCGAACACGCCGGGGAACTGGCGTGCGTCCTGATCGATCCGCTGCCGCATCGCACGGGAATGATGCGTGCGACCACGCCCTTCATCGACGCGCTGCGCCGGTGGACGGAGGAGGACGGCTCGCTGCTGGTGTTCGACGAGGTGATCGCCTTTCGCAGCGAATACGCGGGCGCGCAATCGTGGTTCCCGCAGGCTCCCGATCTGACGGCGCTGGGCAAGATCATCGGCGGCGGACTTCCCGTCGGTGCGATCGGCGGCCGCGCCGAGGTCATGGATGTCTTGAACCCGCTGGCGGAGCGAGTGCTGTTTCCGCACATGGGGACCTTCTCCGCCAACCCGCTCGTCATGATGGCGGGCCTGACCGCGATGCAGTTGTACGATCGCGATGCCGTGGCGAGCCTGAACGACCTCGGCGACCGGGCGCGCCGGCAGATCGCCGACGCCATCCGAACCGCCGGCATTCCCGCCTGCGTGACGGGAGCCGGCTCGCTGTTCCGCATCCACATGACGCCCGAGCCCCCGACGTCCTACCGAGAGGCCTATGTCGATCCGGAGCGGGCGCGCCGCACCAGGGTGCTGCTGGACCACGCCTTCGAAAACGGCATAATGTTGGTCCATACTGGCTCCGGTAGTCTTTCCACGGCCATGAGCGGCCGGGAGATCGACATACTGGCTGAGGTTCTCTTAGGGGCATTCCGAAAACTGAAGGAGATCCAATGACTGCCGCCTACATCTGCGATGGTGTCCGCACGCCGGTCGGTCGCTACGGTGGAACCCTTGCCCCCGTGCGCACGGACGATCTCGCAACCGTGCCCATCCGAGCGCTGATGGAGCGCACGCCGGGCCTCGATGCCTCGGCGGTCGACGACGTCATTCTCGGATGCGCCAACCAGGCGGGCGAGGACAACCGCAACGTGGCCCGCATGGCGCTGTTGCTGGCGGGTCTACCCGAAACGGTTCCCGGCTGCACGGTGAATCGGCTTTGCGCGTCCGGCATGGACGCCATCGCACGCGCATCGCACGCCGTCATCGCCGGCGAAGCGGAACTGCTCGTCGCGGGCGGCGTCGAAAGCATGTCGCGCGCGCCGTTCGTGATGGGGAAGGCGACGACTGCGTTCGCCCGGGGCGCCGAGCTCTTCGACACCACGCTGGGCTGGCGGTTCGTCAATGCGGCGATGGAAAAGCAGTACGGCACCGACTCCATGTCGGAGACCGCCGAAAATCTGAATCAGGAGTATCGGATCACCCGGGAAGACCAGGACCGCTTCGCCTGCTGGAGCCAGGAGAAGGCGGCGGCGGCCCAGTCGGATGGACGGCTCGCGGAGGAGATCGTTTCGGTGCGGATCCCGCAGCGGAAGGGCGACCCGATCGTCGTGGATCGCGACGAGCACCCCCGCGCCGTCACGCTCGAATCCCTCGCCCGCCTCAAGCCGATCGTCCGGGCGGACGGGGTGGTGACCGCGGGCAACGCCTCCGGCATCAACGACGGCGCCGCCGCGGTGGTTGTCGCTTCCGAGGCCGCCGCGAAAACGCACGGCCTCACGCCCATCGTGCGCGTTGTCGGCGCCGCCTTTGCCGGCGTGCCGCCGCGCACCATGGGAATCGGTCCGGTTCCCGCGACCCGGAAACTCTTCGCGCGCCTGGGCCTTTCGCTCGACGACATGAACATCATCGAAATCAACGAAGCGTTCGCGGTGCAGGCGCTGGCCTGCCTGCGGGAACTGGGCGTTCGCGATGACGATCCGCGCGTCAATCCGCAGGGCGGGGCGATCGCGCTAGGGCATCCCCTGGGCATGAGCGGCGCGCGGCTCGTCGTCACGGCCATGCATCAGCTGCGTCGCACGGGGCAGCGCTACGCCCTGTGCACGATGTGCGTCGGCGTGGGGCAGGGAATGGCGATGGTGCTGGAGCGCTGCTAGCGCTCGCCCTTCGTCTGCCCGGCCGCT
>QJVW01000089.1 GCA_003235575.1 Candidatus Eiseniibacteriota bacterium
ACGTGGTGGTCGATGCAGGCGATGGCCGCCTTCGGCGCAACCAGGGATGCGGCGCCCGGGCCCAGCCGCTCGAGCGAGGAGCAGTCGAGCACGATGGCGGTGTCGAACGTGCCCTGGAACGCCGCGGGCTGACGAATGGTCTCCGCGCCCGGCAGGAAGCGCAGATTCTGCGGCACGGGCGATTCGTTGATCACCACCGCGCCGCGGCCGCGATCCCGCAGCGCCCAGGCGAGGGCCAGCGAGGAGCCCAGCGCGTCCCCGTCCGGATCGACGTGCGAGAAGATCGCGAAGTCGGTGTGATCGTCGAAGAAGGTGCGAAAGCGTTCGAAAGGCATCAATCCTCCTCGGAATCCTGGTTCGATACTTCGTCGTCGGCCGGGCCCGCGGACGGATCGGCGTCGGAGCCTGGTTCCGGCCCGGTCCGGCGCTCTTCGCGAATGCCGCGCAGCAGTTCTTCGATGCGCGCGCCCGTCTCCGAAGAGCGATCGATGACGAAGGTGAGCTGCGGCACGATGCGCAGGCGGAGCTGCGGCGCCAAGAGCGAGCGGAACCGCGGGGTCGCGTGCTCCAGCGCGGCCAGAACCCCGGGCTCCTCGGCGGCGCCGAAGCGTCCCGTCACCCAGATCCTCGCCACGCCGAGATCACGGGATACGCGCGCGCCCGTCACCGTGATCGCGCGCAGGCGCGGATCCTCCGTATGGCGATCCAGCACCTCGGCCAGCACCTGCACGATGCGGTCGGCGACGCGACGCGTCCGGGGTGTTTCGGCTCCGTGGCTCATGGTCGTGTTCGGCGCACGCCGGCGGCACGCCGGCGGGGCCGCTCAGTCGATGGTTACCTGGCAATCCAGCACGGACAGCCTGTCTTCCCGCTCCACGACCGCCAGGATGTCCCGGAGGACGTGGTCGATCACGCCGGGCGACTCGCCGACGACGGCCACGCCCAGCGTGGCCCGCTGCCAGAGATCCTGATGCCCGACTTCGGCGATCGACGCATTGAATCGATGGCGCACGCGTTCCTTCACGTGATTCAGCACGGAGCGTTTGGCCTTCAAGGAGTGGGCCGCGGGGATGTGGATGTCGAGTCGGAGCCTTCCGACGACCATGTCACGCCAGTGTCCGGGCGAATTCCTCCAGGACGTACGCCTCGATGACGTCGAGCTCTCGGATGTCGTCGCGCCCCTCGAGCGCGATCCCGCACTCGAATCCGCTCGCCACCTCGCGCACGTCGTCCTTGAAGCGCTTCAGCGACTCGATCTTTCCGTCCCAGGCGGGTTCGCCGCCGCGCAGGAGTCGGGCGCGGGCGTTGCGCTGCATGGAGCCGGTGGTGACCATGCAACCCGCCACCACGCCGGACTTGGAGGTGCGGAAGATCTTCCGAACTTCGGCCTTCCCGACGATGGTCTCCCGGATTTCCGGCGCCAGGAGGCCTCCCATGGCGCTCCGAACGTTGTCCACCGCCTCGTAGATGATGTCGTAGAGCCGCAGGTCGACGCGTTCCTTGGCCGCCAGCTCCGCGGCCTTCGGATCCGCCTTCACGTGGAATCCGATGATGACCGCGTTCGACGCGGCGGCGAGCAGGACGTCGGACTCGGTGACCTGGCCCACGCCCCGATGGATGATCCGCAGCTTGATCTCGTCGGTCGACAGCTTCGTCAGCGCGTCCTGCAGCGCCTCGACGGAGCCGTCCACGTCGCCCTTGAGCACGACGAGCAGATCGCTGACCTTGCCGGCCTTCATCTGGCTGTACAGCTCGGTGAGCGTGACGTGCTTCTGCTGCCGCAGTTCCTGCTCGCGCAGGAGCTGGGCGCGCTTGCCGGCCAGTTCCCGGGCCTCGCGCTCGTCGCCGATCACCGCGAACGAATCGCCGGCCTGGGGCGGATCGCTCCACCCGAGCACCTCCACGGGCGTCGACGGCCCCGCCGCTTCGACGCGCTGTCCCCGCTCGTTCTGGAGCGCGCGGACCTTGCCGCTCTTCGATCCGGCGACGAACGCGTCGCCCACGCGCAGGGTGCCCTTCTGGACGAGCACGGTCGCGACGATGCCGCGGCCCTTGTCGAGGCGCGCCTCGACGATCACGCCGCGCGCGGCCTGCCTCGCGTCGGCCTTCAGCTCCAGCACCTCCGCCTGCAGGAGGATCATTTCGAGGAGCTTGTCGATGTTCGTTCCCTGCTTGGCGGAGATCGGCACGGCGATCACGGTGCCGCCCCAATCCTCGACGAGCAGGTTGTGCTGCGACAGGTCCTTCCGCACGAGGTCCACGTTCGCGCCGGGCAGATCGATCTTGTTGATCGCCACGATCAACGGCACGTTCGCGGCGCGCGCGTGGTCGATCGCCTCGATCGTCTGCGGCATGACGCGGTCGTCCGCGGCCACGACCAGGACGACGATGTCCGTCACCTGGGCGCCGCGGGCGCGCATGGCGGTGAAGGCCTCGTGGCCGGGCGTGTCGAGGAACGTGATCTTCTGGCCGCTGGCGGTCGTCACCTCGTAGGCGCCGATGTGCTGCGTGATGCCGCCGGCCTCGCCACCGATCACGTTGGCCTTGCGGATGTAGTCCAGGAGCGAGGTCTTGCCGTGGTCCACGTGCCCCATCACGGTCACGACGGGCGCGCGCGGCTCCAGGTTCTCGACGACGGGCGCCTCGGTGGCGACGTCCTCGCCCAGCTCCGAGATGATCTCGACCTGGAAGTCGAATTCATCCGCCACCGCCATGATCGAATCCTTGTCGAGGCGGCGATTGATGTTCGCCATGATGCCGAGGCGCATGCACGCCGCGATCACTTCCTGCGGCTTGGCCTCGAGGCGGGCGGCGAGTTCGGCGACGGAGACGAATTCGGGCACCTTGATGACGCGGGGCGCCGCTTCGACGCCGACGGCCGTCTCCTCTTCGCGCTCGCGACGGTGATGCCGGCGCTTCGTGGTCTCCATCTCGGCGACGGTGCGTCGAACGGCGGCGGCGATCACCTTCTCGTCCACGGCGCGCTTCTTCTTCTTGCCGGGCTTCCCGCTTCCGACGCGCGGACCGCCCGCGGAGGACGCGAGGCGGCGCTGGGCCTCGGCGGCCTTCGCCGCCTGGACCGCCTTCTCGCGGCGGCGGGCTTCCTCTTCCTTGACCGCCTCCTTCTCCCGCTCGAGCTTGAGCCGCACCTTCTCGATGACGTCCGGGCCGATCGAGCTCATGTGGCTCTTCACGTCGACGGACATCGACTTGAGGATGTTGACCAGCGCTTCGCTGGACATCCCCATCTCCTTCGCCGTTTCGTAGACTCGTTTCTTTCCGCTGGCCATGGATCCTCGTGGGAGCCCGCGCTAGGCGTCGGGCGTCCGCTCTTCCTCGGCCGTCGCCGTGGCGGCGGCAGGCTCGTTCTGGTCACCCTCCGGTACGGAGGCTTCTCCCGATGGCGACGCCTGTTCGAGCGCCTCCTCCGCGGCGGCCGCTTCGGCGGCCTGAGCCGCTTCGGCCTCGGCGCGCGCGGCTTCCTCTTCCAATTCCTTCTCCCGACGCTCCTGCAGCGCGGTCGCTTCCTCCAGGAGCTTTTCCGCCGTCTTCTCGCCGATGCCCGGGATGGCGAGCAACTGATCGAGCGGCGTCTTCAAGAGATCCTGAACGGTCTCGATGCCCTCCCGGACCAGCTTCTCCGCCAGTTTCGGCCCCGCGCCCTCCAGCTCCTCGATCTCGATGCGCGTGCGGCGTTCGAAGTCGCGCTGCCGCTCGCGCTCGGTCTTGGAGATGAGGTCGATCTTCCATCCCGTCAGCCGCGCGGCGAGCCGGGCGTTCTGGCCGCCCTTGCCGATGGCGAGCGAAAGCTGGTCGTCGGCGACCGTCACCAGCACCTTTTGCTCCGCCTCCAGGACCTGCGCTTCGATGACCTTGGCCGGCGACAGGGATCGCGTGACGAACACGACCGAGTCCCCGCTCCAGGGCACGATGTCGATCTTCTCGCCGCCCAGCTCGCGTACGATGGCCTGGACGCGCGATCCCTTGATGCCGACGCACGCGCCGACCGGATCGATCTTGTCGTCGTTCGAGACCACGGAGATCTTGGCGCGTGATCCGGGTTCGCGCGCGATGCCCTTGATTTCGATGATCTTCTCGCCGACCTCGGGGACCTCGCCTTCGAACAACCGCCGCAGGAACTCCGGGTGCGTGCGCGACAGGACGATCTGCGGTCCGCGCGCCAGCTTGTCGACGGCGATGATGTACGCCTTGATGTGGTCGCCCTGGTGGAACCGGTCGCGCGCGATCTGCTCGCGGGGAGGAAGGATCGCCTCCGAACGCTCCAGCTTCACGTAGATGTTGCCGCGATCGACCTGCTGCACGGTGCCGCGCACCATCTCGCCGACGCGGTCGTGGTAGTCCTCGTAGATCCGTTCGCGCTCCGCCTCCCGCACCTTTTGCACGAGCACCTGCTTCGCGGCGGAAATGGCGTTCCGTCCCAGATCCTCGAGCGTCAGTTCCGTCGTGATCTCCTGCCCGACGGCGGCGTTCTCGTCCAGAATCTCCGCCTCGGCCAGTTCGATTTCCAGCCCCGTGTCCTCGGCCTCCTCCACGACGGTGCGGGTCAGCTTCATCACGATCTGACCGCTCGACTCGTCGAACGCCACGTCCAGCTTGGCCTCGAGGCCGAACCGCTTGCGGCCGGCGGAGAGGAGCCCGGCCACCAACGTGTCGATGACGGTGGCCTTGTCGACGCTCTTCTCGCGCGCGATCTGGGCCATCGCCTCGATCAACTCGTAGTTGGTGTTTCGCTGGGATTCCCGTGCCACCGTGACCACCCTCTGGTTAGTGCTTCCGGTCGTGCTTTCGTTTCGGCTCGCGCAGCCCTTCCCAGGGATCCGCGACCAAGTGCGCGCGGCGAATCGCCGCATAGGGGAGCGAAACCGTTCCCGATTCCGCGTCCTCCATGACGATCGACGTGTCGCCGACCGCGCGCAACTCACCCTTGAATTTCCTGCGGCCGTCACGCACGTCGTGGAGGCGAACCACCACTTGGTGCCCCACGTAGCGCAGATACTGCTCCGGCCGATTCAGCGATCGCTCGATGCCCGGCGAGCCCACCTCGATAATGTAGGCCCCCTTCATCACATTCTCTTCTTCCAGATAGCGCGACAACCTGCGGCTCCACGCCGCGCACTCCTCGAGTGTCACGGCGGGTTGACGGTCCAGAAAGACCCGCACCACCGTCCGGCCCGACTGCGCTCCGATCTCCAAATCCCAGAGATCGAACGCCTCCTCTTCCAGGAGAGTCCGAAACCGGTCCGTCAGCTGTTCGCGTAAATCGCTTTGCATCCTTAACTTAACCCCAGGCGCCGACAGCCCCCCGGGGGCCGAAAAAGAAAGAGCGGACAGGCGTCCACTCGGACCCCTGAACCTACGGCCCGGTACCCATCCGTTCAAGGAAAAACTTCAGTTATCGAGGAACGTGGGCTCGCTCACCAGCCGGTGGAGGACTCGGCCGACCGCCTCGAGACTCTCTGGATCGATGATGGCGGGAACATCGTCGTGCGTGTGCCACTCGGGGAACGGGAACTGGATCAGCACGATCGCCGGTATCCCCGCGTCGAGGAACGGTATGTGGTCGTCGTAGACGAAGACCCGGACGTCGGAGCGGAACTGGCGGAGGTTCATCTTCCGGGCGACACCCCAGACGAGATCGACGATGTTCCCGGCGCGCTCGTAGGAGTTTCCCTCCCAGTGGAGCTCCAGGTCCCGGCGTCCGATCATGTCGATGACAACGACGAAGATCGGCGGCGGCTCGGCGGCGTGCCGCATGACGTACTGCTTGGCGCCGCGAAACCAGCCATTGGGATCCTGGTCGGTGCCCAGGTCCTCGCCGTCGAAGAACGCGAGGTCCACGCCGATCGGCGGGTTGAAATCGTGCAGCACCCGCGCGAGTTCCAGCAGCACGGCGACGCCCGAGGCGCCGTCGTTCGCTCCCAAGATCGGCTCCCCGCGGCGCACGGGGTCTCGATCCAGGTCGGCCCAGAGCCGCGTATCCCAGTGCGCGCCGAGAAGCACGCGCTGCGTGGCTTCCGGGCGGAACCGCGCCACCAGGTTGAACAGCGTCACCTCGCGATCGAGCGAGGGCACCATGTAGTGGAACGTGTCGGCCTCCACCACCGGGGCCAGGCCGCGCATCGTCGCGTCGAGGAGGGCGAAGCAGGAGTCGTGTCCGGCGGTCCCCGGAGCCCGTGGGCCGAACGCCGTCTGGCGCAGGACCCACTCGTAGGCGCGCTGCCCCTCGAAGGACGAGGCGGCGGGCCGTCCGCACGACGGAAGCAGAAACGCCGCGATCAGGAGGGCCGCGCCGAGCCTAAAACGCGAACTGCGCGTTGAACTCAACGGAGATTCCCCGGGTCTTGATGCCGGACTTCTTGTCGTTCGTCTGTCGGTAGGCGAAATTGAAACCTCCGGAGATGGAGCGGGAGAAATTGTAGGTGCTGCCGCTGCTGACGTTCAGCCGCTCCTGATTCGTCTCGATGTATGGTCGCTCCCCGGTTCGAATGGACGTGACGTAGTCGGATTGTAGCGCGAAGATCATGTTCAAGTTCAAGTCGTTCGGCAGTCGGATCCGGTTCTTGCTGAACGGGAGCTTGATCCCCTTCGCGGCGGGAAACGTCTTGTTCAGCCGGACGTCGGTATTGGTCGTCTGCCGATCCCGCGTGTGCCCGCCGGACCGCTCGTCCACGGTGGTCGCCTTGGTGAGGGAGCTGGTCAGCGTGGCGCGAATGTCGTTGGTGAAGACCAGGTCCCACCCGAGGAGCGGCCCGAACGCACGCGTGTTGGTGCGGCGTTCGGTCGGACCGCCCTGCGGCCCCTCCTCCTCGTTGAGTTTGGAGAACCCGGACTGGAGCGTCAGGCTCTTCAGGGCGTCTCCGAGGCTCAGAAGCCGATGGAGGTCGGTCCAGCGCGCTTTCAGGTCGGGCCACTGGAACCGCTCCGTGCGGCGCGCTCCGAAGGTCTGATTGGTGTACGTCAGCGAGTGGTCGGCGCGCACGTCCACGTTCACGGTATTGCTGGGACGGAAGGCCGTCGAGAGGTTCGTCGTGAAGCGCCGGTTGGAGCCGAACGTCGAGCCGGAGATCCGGCGCAGCTCGGGCGCGGTCACCTCGGAGAACCCGAACTTGAACGGCCCCCCCGGATCGCCCAGGGTGCGCGTCACGGTCGCCGATCGGTCGAAACCGAAGCTCGTCTGCACATCCTGGAACTTCCCGAGGACGTAGCGGAGCGGCGCGAGCGGCGCGAGCGCCGAGAATCCGCCCCCGGAGCTGTCCGCGGCCGCCCGCCGCCGGGTCAGCGTTCGGCTGCCGAGCCGGGAGAGCGGGAGGCTGAATCGAACGTTCGCGCTCCCCTGATTGTCGATGTTCTTCAGCCCCTCGGGGTCGGACGGGGACAGGCGGCGCTCCGGACGCGCATCCTCGTGGTAGCGCGCGCGTGCGTTGATGTTCGGATGAAGCAGCGACAGCCATCGCGGCGTCCAGTTGACCGAGAACGTCTGCAGGTGATCCACTTCCGTCCCCTGATTGAACCCAAGCCCGCCCTCCTTCCGCTGCAGCATGTCGCGAAGCGACGTGAGGGTGTACTGGACGCGGAACGAGGAAAAGGGAACGTAGGACGTCGTGGTTCCCAGCGTCAGGAGCCGGACCTTGGCGTCCGATCGAAGCGCGAGGGAATCTCGGTCGTTGAACAGCGTGCGTGAATAATTGACCGAGCGGGAGGAAACCCAGCCGGCGTTGAAGCCGATGACCTCGGGCAGCAGATTGATCTTGAACTTCTTGCCCAGGGAGAGACCGCCGCCGCCGATCGGCAGGTCGTAGCCCAGATTGGAGGAAAACGTCCAGGACGAATCCCGCGACAGGGGGTTGACCGACCGCGACTGGGAATAGGCGACGGTGGCGCTTAACGCATCGAGCGTGTACTTCGATAGCCCCCGACGAATCGGACTGCTCTTCCGATACGAGATATCGATCGACTGACGATCCAGCCGCCGCGTTTCGATGTCCGACTGCGCGGCGTCGAGCACGACGTCCGAGCCCGTCCGGAACTTGGGAACGTCGGTGGAATGCTGCATGGAGTAGCGAATCGGGAGCTGCACGCCGCTCGTGGGAAGGAAGCGGTCCGCCTGGAGCGTGGTCGAGAACCCGACCGCCGTGTGATCCAGGCCCGTCCCCTGGTTCCCTCCCTGCCCGACGCGGAAGAAGTCCTGGTCCTGCTTCTGGAGGCTAAGGTTCACGGCTAGCAAGTCGGCGAAATTGGCCTGCACGGACACGTTGCTGCTGACGCCGGAGTCCTTGCGCACGTCCGCCAGTCGCAGTTCGTTGATCCAGACCTCCCCGGTCGCGGGAGGGTCGGACGGATCGGAGCCCTTGACGGTGAGTCCGAACGTCAGGCGCCCGATGCGCGTGAAACTGGGATTCCCCACGACGGAATAGACCTCCTCCGTCGCGGCGGACGAAGTCGAATCCACGAAGACCCGCTGGCTGGTGAGGCGCTCCTCCTTCAGCCGCGAGAGCGCCTCCATCGGGAGGAACACGTTCTGCCACCCGCTGCGAATCGGTACGCTGTACTCGTAGTAGTTGAGGGTGTCCTGGCCGAAGCGGGCGATCGCCCGCAGGCGCTGCGCCTCGACGTTCGGCTCGCCGTGGATGTAGTACTTGATCTGGCGGTACTGCGCCCAGCCGAGGCCCGTCCCCGGGTCGCCGAGCGTCTTGAACGCCAGGACCGTGTCGCCCTCCGCGAGCCGCGTGTAGCCCAGCGCCAGCGACTGCTCCCGGCGATCCGCCGTGCCGCCAACCTGGTTGAGCACTTCGAACGGGGGCTCGTAGAGTCCGGCGTCGTCCTTGTTGTTCCGCGTCCGGATGTCGAGCTGCACGTCCCGCTGAATCATATCGGGGTCGGTGATCGCCGCTTCCAGCCACCGGCTTCCCACGAATTCGATGCCGCCGATTTGAATCTTGATCGGCCGCGTCGCGTCGCTCGCCCACAGACGGAAATTCTGAATGTTCTGCCACGAGGGCGATCCGACCCTTCGAAACGTCTCGCCGGACACCGGAATGCGGAATAGCCGCCACCCATTGTTCGCCTTCACGTTCGGATTGCCCGCGTAGAGCGTGGGCACGTCGATGGCGACGTACCGGTCGTCCGCGAGATCGATCGTCGTTTCGAAGTAGTTGTTGCCGCTGTCGAGGAACGTGTCCCGGTTCAAGTCCTCCGTATCGGGACGCGCGTTCGCCTCGCCGATTCCGTTGAACTCCAGATTGTTGATGGTGGAATAGTCGTCCGGGTTCTCCCGGACGTTGTAGCGATAATCGTCGCCGCTCGGGTCGGGGTTCGTGATGGGGTCGTAGAGCGGCTCCAGTTCCGACACGACGCCGTCGAAGCCCGTGTCCTCGAAATCCGGTGACTTCGGATCGCCGCCGTCCAGTTTGCCGTCGCGGTTCTTGTCCTCGGTGTCCAGGCGGCCGTTGGGCGGTTCGGTCTTGCTCCAGTAGGCGTCCTCGCTCACGCGGCCGAGGCTCATGTGGAGCAGCACGTTCGTCGAATCGTGATCGGCGTCGAAGTCGTTCACCCAGATCTCGACGAACCGGATGCGCGAGAAGTCGATGCCGGTCGTGGACAGCGATTGGGTCAGCCCCGCCCAATCCTCCGGAAACAGCGTCGTCTCCCCCGTGGGAGGCTTCAGGTTCCACTCCAGCACCTGGTGGTTGTTGTCGCTCCCCTCCGCCTCGGTCAGCACCGGCTTCAGGTCGCGTTCCTTGGCGGCCGTGGGGCTTTCCGGTCGGGGGTTGTACCACTCGAGGAGCGCGTGGTCCGCCACCGCGCTCTGAACCAGCACCGTCGTGCTGTCACGGGGATTGAACCGCGACACCGGGACGCTCGAGTAGAACCACTGCAGGCGGGAGAGCCCGATCGTGTTCGATTCCCGGTTTCCCTCCATGTCGTCGATGAACGCCTCGCCCTTCGTGTTCGGGTTCGGGACGCTCATCGATAGGTTGCCCTGGATGTTCAGGGCCGACGGTTGGTCGGTCGTGATGCCTGGAACCTGGTCGGCGAGGCGGGTCATCCACACGGGCCGGAACGAGAGCACGGTGCCGAAGTCCCCCAGGGTCGAATGCGCCGGCTCTTCCCCCAGCTTCGGGTTCTGCTCCTGGGCCCCTCGCGCTTCGTAGAGGAGGCTGGAGGAGAACGAGAGGTTGGACGCGGGCGTGTAGGCGCCCGAGAGCCCCACGAGGGTCCGTTGCACCTGGCCGAAGCCCGGAGGGTAGGAGAACTCCGCGGTGATGACCTGGGTGGGCCCCGGCACCTTGATGAACGTCAACTCGCCCGTGTTGTAGTCGATGCGGTAGTCGGCGTCGCGTCGCTGGGGGATGCCGTCGACCTTCACCTGCTCCGAATTCTCGAGAATGCCGAACCGACCGAGAAAGAATCCTTGCTGGCTGCTGCGGAATTCGGCGTCGATGTAGTACCGGTCGTCCTTGAAGAGCTCGGGCGTCCCCTTGTTGTACACGATGGGGTTCGCCAGGGACGAGTCCCCCGCCAAGACGTTGGTCGCGATGTTGTCGAGACAGAGAAAGCCTCCGAAGCCGGAGAGGCACGGGTCCGGCGAAATCTGCCTCGTGTCCGGGGCGAACGGATGGAGATCCGGGAAGAACAGCGTGCCCTCCACGACGTCCACGAATTGATCGTCCACCAGACCGTCCGGGCCGAACTCGCCCGTCCGCGATCGTTCGTCGAGCCGGAGGATTTCCACGAGCGGCTTCCCATCGATCGCGTCGGGATCGGTGGCCGCGCCGCCGTCCTTCCGTCGAATCTTGATCGAGAGCGACGTCGGATCGATGTTGCGCCCCTGCAGGTCGTAGAAGTTCTTCAACTCGTAGTCGCGGACCGGATACCAGGGCGTGGCCGGATCGATCAGCCCGCTCGGAAGATTCGTGAAGTCGCCGGGGTAGCGGGCGTGGATCGCCTTGAGGATCAGGCTGTCTCCGTCCGCGGAGCCGACCCTCTGCTGGCCCGCGGGCAGCCTGCCGTCCACGTACGCGACGGCCAGGTACTGGGACTCGAGGACGGGAGATCGCAGCCGAATGACGGGGATCTGCAGGTCGTTCGGGTCCACGTCGGGGGGCAGGGAGTCCGGCACGTCACTGGCGCTCGTCAAGGTGTACGGGTAGAGCACGTCGTAATCCTTGTCGAGCGTCAGTTCCCGCCACCGCGAGCTCTGCTCGGGATTCGTGAGCGAGTCGAAGGGCGCCTGTGGGTCGAGGCGCGCGACCCCTCGAACGTCGTTGTTGACGTCGCCCGAGGAAACGTAGATCCGCAGCCCGAGCCCCGCCGTGGGCAGCGGGTGATCCGCGATGAAGAAGTAGCGCCGGTGGATGTATTCGAGGTCGGTGATCTTCACCGGACGTGTATCGCCGGAGGGAGTGAACCGCGCCGTTTCGGTCTTCGCGTCCTGCTTGCTGGCGATCGTGGTGAAGTCGAAGTTCCCCAACTTCATGACGGTCTTCACGCCGAACAGCCCTTCCTGCCGCAGCGAAGCGCCCTGGAGCGACAGGTTGGTGTTGCCCAGCTCGATCGTCTTGATCATGTCGTCGTCGTCGCCGTCGTAGCGCAGCTTCACCTGGTTGTCGATCGACGTGGCGACGTTGCTCGACTGATCCACGTCGACCTTGATCTTGTCGCCGATCGATCCGGTGAGGTTGACGTTCAGCTCCTGCCTCATCTCGAAGGAGGGGAACGCGCCCTGCCGTTTCCGCTCCCCGGTCAGATCGGAGTAGATGTCGTTCCGAACCGTCCAGTCGCTGGTCCCGACGATGGCGATTCGCTCGCTGCCGGAAACGATGATGTTCGGCGCGCCGTCGCCGACGATGGAGCGGACCGCCTTGGGGAGCTGCACGGGTAGCTCGAAGCGGAAGAGTCCGCCCTGGCGCTGACCTTCTTTGTTCACCGATCGCGTCGTTCGCGTCCGCTCGCGCCAGACCTTGTGGTAGGAGCGGTCGGAGAGGAGTTCGTTGTAGTCGAGGCCGGCGACGATGAGCGGCTCGCGCACTTCGACGTCCGCTTCGCGGTAGTGCTCCTCCACGGTGCCGGTCGCGGGGTCGAGTCCCACCATCACCTTCGACGCGCCCGGCTGGAACACCGGCGGCGGCACGTTCAGGTGCCAGCCGGGGGGGAGTCCGTCGCCCTTGGGTGGCGTGAGCGGCTCCAGCATGTCGGTGCGGGTATCGAGGGCGTGGAAGACGAGGTCGGCGCGGGCGGTCCAGGGGAGAAGCAGCGCGGCCAGCAGGGCCGCCACGAAAACCGCTCGCGCGGTGGCCGGTCCCTCCATTCGGCGCACGGGGGTCCCGGGGGTCCCGGATGCGGTATTCCGGGCCGGGACGATGGCACGGCGGAGCCGGCTGATGGGTCGAACGATGGGCATCCCTACACGCGCGGCGGCACCCCCGAGGTCGACGGGGCCCACGATATTCCTAGTACCCCTCAAGTCGATTGTGGTTCGGTGTGGAACCGTTGCTCCCGAAAGGAGTTGGAGCCTAGGGGAGGATTGCGTGCCGCCGGTCCCGATCCCTATACTGCGCCCAAGGCTGCCGAGGCCCTCCCCGGCGAACCGCATGAGAATACTCGAACGATACGTCCTCCGCGAGCACCTCTTCCCGTTTCTCATCGGGTTCAGCATCGTCGTGTTCCTATTCACGCTCGACTTCATGTTCGACCTGATCGACCTGGCGGTCGGGAAGGGCGTCGGCCTGGGCATCGTGCTCGAGTTGTTCGTGCTCTCGCTGGGGTACATCGTGGCCCTGGCATTCCCCTGCTCCGTGCTGATCGCGTCGCTGGCGGCGTTCGGACGGCTCTCCCACGACAACGAGATCGCGGCGATGCGCTCGACGGGCGTGAACCTGCTGCGCATCATCGCGGCCCCCTTCGCCGCGGCGCTCCTCCTGGCGATCGCGCTGGTTCTGTTCAACAACTACGTGCTCCCCGAGTCGAACCACGCCCTGGCGAACCTCATGGCGGACGTGGGCCGAAAGCGACCCACCGCCCAGATCACCGAGGGCGTCTTCATCGACGCGTTCGAGGGCTACAACATCTTCGTGGAAAAAGTGAACGGGCGCACGAACGAGATCCGGGGCGTGAAGATCTATCAGCTCAGCACCACCGCGCGGCCGACGACGATCCTCGCCGAGTGGGGCGTGATCCACAATTCGCCCGACGGCCGGCTCATGACGCTCGAGCTCCACGACGGCGAAATCCACGAGGTCCCCCCGAACGACGCCGAACGGACCTACCGCCGCCTGATGTTCAAGACGCACAACATCAATATTCGGACTCCCGGGGCGGATCTGGAGCGGCGGGACCGGGTCGCGCGTGGCGACCGGGAAATGAACCTGAGCATGATGCAGGAGTCCATCCGACAACTGGACAAAGACTTACGCAAGGCGAAGGAGAGCCGGGACGAGATCCTGCACGAGGGGGGATTCGCCTCCTACAGGGATTTCGTCCACGCGGCGGTTCCCCATGCCGCGCCCCGCGGCATCCAGGCGTGGTTCCGGAACGCGCTCCGGGCGCTCGGCTCCGTCGGGGTGATCGCCACCGGACTGCCCGAGCGGGCGGACCGGGGCGACTCGACACGGGTCATCTCGACGGTGACCATGGACGTTATCCAGATGCGCCAACTCGAAATCGACGCGCTCGAGCGCCGGCTGAACAGCCTCCAGGTGGAGGTGCAGAAGAAGTTCTCGATTCCCGCGGCATGCCTGGTCTTCGTGCTGGTCGGTGCGCCGCTCGGGATGCGGGGCCGGCGCAGCGGCGTCGCGGTGGCGTTCCTCTCCATCCTCTTCTTCATCTTCTACTACCTCTGCCTCGCGGGCGGCGAGGAACTGGCCGATCGCCGCATTCTCTCGCCGTGGTTCGCGATGTGGGCGCCGAACCTCGTCATCGGAGCGATCGGCGCCTGGCTGACCCTTCAGGCGGCGGAGCTGATCCAGCGGCCGCGCCGACGCGGCCGACCCCGCCGCGCGACGGCGACGCCGTCATGAAGCTCCTCGACCGGTACGTCCTACGGGAGACCCTGAAGGCGCTCGCGGCGGGGCTGGTCTTCTTCGTCTCGGTCTTCATCGTGGTGGACATCTTCGAGAAGATCGACACGTACCTCGACAACCAGGTGCCGGCGGCGACCGTGGCCAGCTACTACGCCATGAGCATTCCCGGCATCGCGCTCCAGGTGTTGCCCATGGCCATGCTCCTCTCCTGCCTCGTCGCGCTCGGACAACTGGGTCGCACGAACGAGCTGACCGCGATGCGGACGGCGGGATGGGGCCCCGGCAGGATCGCCGCGCCGCTCATCGTGACGGCGGCCCTGCTGAGCGGGCTGGCGTTTCTGGTGAACGAGGTCGCGCTCCCCGACCTGAACGCCCGGCGGCTCCGGCTCTATCGCGCCGACATCAAGAAGGAGAACGTGGAGGGGCCCAAGGTCCGCACCAACCTCGCGTACCTCGGCACCGGCGGCCGGATGTTCCTGATCCGCAGCTACGACATCGAGCGGCGCAGGATGAAGGAGGTCGTGATCCAGGAAGTGCGGGACAACACCCTCGCCGGCAGGATCGACGCGGCCACCGCGACGTGGGAGGGCGGCCACTGGGTGTTTCACGACGGCTATACGCGCCGATTCGACACCCACGGGGAGACGGCGGCGCGCTTCACGGAATTGACGATTCCCGGCCTCCGCGAGCAGCCCGCCGACTTCGCGGAAGCCGAGGAGGACCCGAAGGCGCTCTCCTACTGGGAACTGGAACACTACATCGAACGCCTGAGCCAGAGCGGGAGCCGCGTGCAGAAATACCTGGTGGAGCTCTACCTCAAGATCTCGTTCCCGCTCACGAACCTGGTCGTGGTCGTGATCGGCGTCGCCCTGGCGTTGCGCAACCGGCGCGGCGGACTCGCCATCGCGTTCGGACTCTCCGTCTTCATCTCGTTCCTCTACTACGCGTTCATCCGAACCGGCCAGGCGCTGGGGCACAACGGAACGATCCCGCCGCTCTTGGCGGCCTGGCTGGGCAACATCGTGTTCGGGCTCTTGGCGCTGGAGATGTTCCGCCGCGCGCGTCGCGGCAGCTAGGGCGCGCGGGAGTCGCTACGCGGCGGATCGCCCGGCGTCGGCGCCGGGCATGATGCGTCCGTCCCGGAGGAACGGCGCCAAGGGGACCGAATCGATCGCGGCGCAGACGGCCAGATCCGCCTCGAAACCCAGTTCGATGAGATACCGGCCGTGGTCGCTCCGTCGCAGGATCGCCTCGGGGTCGTGCCCGTGAAGCTGATCGTAGGCGGCCGCCAAGTCGGCCGCGTCGTTCAGGCGCGGCGCCGGGGCCCCTCCCGACCGTCCCGTGTCGTCCGCCACCAGCCTCCGGATGAGAGCGCCCGCGCAGGCGGTGTCCTCCAGGGCGACGCGGCCGCTTCTTCCGGCGCAGACGATCGTCAGATCGGCGGCGTCGGCGCGGACCGCCTCCACCACGGCGCTCAGGTTCACGTAGGACAGGAGGCGCTGCTCCCGACCGACCAGGAGGCCGGCCATCAGCGGACTCGCGTTCGTCGACGCGAAGACCAGCGTCGCGCCCTCCACCCTGCCCGCGGCGTACTCCCGGGGAGAGTTGCCCAAGTCGAAGCCGTTCACCTTGGCGCCGTCGCGCTCACCGCACAGCAGGCGGTGCTTGGGATCGAGCGTGGAGGCGAGCCGCGTCGCCTCTTCCACCGTCGCGACCGGGATCACCTTCGCGGCGCCGTGGCGCAGGGCATGGGCGACCGTGCTGCAGGTTCGGAGCACGTCCACCACGACGATCTGCCGGCCATCCAGCGGCGCCCGTTCGGCGGCGCGCGGGGTGAGGAAGAGATCGATGTGGGTCACGGGGCGGGGGGCGCGGCGGGCGGCGCGGCGGGCGCGGCGGGCGCGGCGCCCAGGAACGCGTCGAGATAGCCCGTGTGGATGTCGCCCTTCCGGAACCCCTCGTCCGCCAGAATCCGAAGATGGAACGGGATCGTCGTCTCGATGCCGTCGATGATCGTTTCCTCCAGGGCGCGACGCATTCGCCCCATCGACTCCTCCCGGGTCCGCCCCCAGCAGATGATCTTCGCGACCATGGAGTCGTAGTGCGGGGGCACGGTGTACCCCGAGTAGAGGTGACTGTCGACGCGCACGCCGGGCCCGCCCGGCGCGTGGAAGTGCGTCACCAGGCCCGGGGACGGCCGGAAGTTGTGCTCCACGCTCTCCGCGTTCACGCGGCACTCGAGGGCGTGCCCCTCGAATTTCACGTCGGACTGCTTCCAGGGAAGGGCGTCCCCGGCGGCGACCGAAATCTGCGCCTTGATGAGGTCGAGCCTCGTGACCTCCTCGGAGACGGGATGCTCGACCTGGATCCGCGTGTTCATCTCCATGAAGTAGTACTCGCCGTTCGGCGCGAGGAGGAACTCCACGGTGCCCGTGCTCTGGTAGCCGATGGCGGCGGCGGCGCGTACCGCCGCGTCCCCCATCGCCGCGCGCCGCTCCGGCGTCAGCGCCACGCTCGGCGACTCCTCGATCAGTTTCTGGTGGCGGCGTTGGATCGAGCACTCACGCTCGCCAAGGTGCACGACGTTGCCGTGTTTGTCGCCGATGACCTGGATCTCGACGTGGCGCGGCTTGTCCACGTACCGCTCCAGGTACACCTGGCCCGATCCGAAATTCGCCTCGGCCTCGGCCTTCGCGGTGAGCACGCCGTTGCGCAGCGCCGCCTCGTCCCAGGCGACGCGCATCCCCTTGCCGCCCCCGCCGGCGGCCGCCTTGATGATGACGGGATAGCCGAGGCTCGTCGCCACGGCGACGGCTTCATCGGCGGAGTGCAGCACGCCCGGACTGCCGGGCGTGACGGGCACGCCCGCCTCCACCGCCGTCTTCCGCGCGACGGCCTTGTCGCCCATGGTGCGGATCTGCTCGGACGTGGGACCGATGAACGTGATGTTGCACGACTCGCAGATCTCCGCGAAGTGGGCGTTCTCCGACAGAAAGCCGTAGCCGGGATGGATCGCGTCGGCGGCCGTGACCTCCGCGGCGCTGATGATGCGCGGGATGTGCAGGTAGGACTGGGAGGACAGCGGCGGGCCGATGCAGACGGCCTCGTCCGCGAGACGGACGTGCAGCGATTCGCGGTCCGCCTCGGAATAGACGGCCACGGTCTTGATGCCCAGTTCCCGGGCGGCGCGAATGACCCGTAGGGCGATTTCGCCGCGATTCGCGATCAGGATCTTCTGGAACATGAGGCGGTCGCGGCTCCGGATTCGTTAGGCCGATTCTGGTTTCTGCTCGAACGACTGCCAGCTCTCGTCCGATGTCGCGTGGATGCCCTTGAGGCGCAGCTCGAATTCGGTCGGGTTGGAGGCGTAGCGGAGCGCGCTCTCCATCGAGATCTTGCCTTCGGTGTAGAAGCGCATGATCGACTGATCGAAGGTTTGCATTCCGTACTGGGAGACGCCGTCGGCGATGGCCGAGGAGATCAGGGACGTCTTCTCCGGATCCCGCAGGTATTCGCGGATGGTGGCGGTGACCAGCATCACCTCGCACGCGGGCACGCGACCGTCGATGTCGGAGCGCGGGACCAGGCGAAGCGCGATGACCGACTGGAGCGTCCCGGCCAGCAGGTAGCGCACCTCGTCGTGCTGGTGCGGCGGGAAGAACGAGATGATTCGATTCACCGTCTGGGACGCGTCGATGGTGTGGAGCGTCGAGAAGACGAGATGCCCCGTGTCGGCGGCCATGAGCGCGGTCCGCATCGTCTCCGCGTCACGGATCTCGCCGATCATGATCACGTCGGGATCCTGGCGCAGGATGTGCTTCAACCCCTCGTGGAAGGTCTCGGTGTCGAGGCCCACTTCGCGCTGGGAAATGCACGACTTCTTGTCCCGGAACAGAAACTCGACGGGATCCTCGATCGTGATGATGTTGCGCGCCTCGCGGCGATTGATGATGTCGATCATGGCCGCCAGCGTGGTGGACTTCCCCGATCCCACCGTGCCGCAGACCAGCACCAGACCGCGCGGCCGTGATGCGATGTCCTCGATGATGGTCGGGAGACTCAGTTCCTCGAACGCCGGAACGGTGGCCGGCACCTGGCGGAAGACCATCGCGGTGGTGCCGCGCTGCTGGTAGAAATTGGTTCGAAATCGCGCCATGCCGGTGATGCCGAACGCGAAGTCGACTTCCTTGGTTTCCTCGAAGATCCGCTTCTGCTTGGGGGTCAGGATCTGGTTCACGACGGCTTCGAGGTCCGCCTGGGAGGGCGCCGGCTCGTCGACCACCACCAGGGCACCGTTCACGCGAGCGATCGGCTTCGTCCCCACTTTGACGTGAAGATCCGACGCCTTCAACTCGACGACCTTTTGAAGTACCCGTTTGACGTTCATCCCTGCCTCCCCCTCCGACTAGGCGGCCCGGTCCGTGTCCACCAGGAAGAGCACCTGGCCGAACTCCACCGGCTGCGCATTTTCAACGAGCACCTGGTGGATGCGTCCGCGAACTTCCGACTCGATCTCGTTCATCAGTTTCATCGCCTCGATGATGCAGACGGTCTGCCCCACGTCCACCGGCTCGTTCATTTCGACGTAGGGATCGGCGTCGGGCGCCGGAGCGCGGTAGAACGTGCCGACCATCGGCGACGTGATGGGAACCAGATTCTTGGCCGGCGCTTCCCCGGCCGACGCGTCCGCGCCGGCTGCCGCCGGGGCGGCGTCCTCCCGGGGCGGCGCCGCGGGCGCCGGCGCGACGGCGGCAGCCTGTTCCGCGCCGCCGCGTCGAACGCGGAGGGAGGAAAACCAGTGCCGCACCTCGATCTCCGCGAGGTCTTCCTCCCGCATGATCTGCACGAGTTCCTGGATCCGGCGACGGAGACTCATTTCCCACCACCTCGTTTTCGGCCGCCCGCGAGTCGCGCGTGGAGCGCGCGCAGGGCCAGCTCGTAGCTTTGCGGTCCGAACCCCATGACCACGCCCGTGACCGCGGACGCGGTGAGGTTCGTCTGACGCGCGTGATCGCGCGCATAGAGATTCGACAGATGGACCTCCACGACCGGGATCGTCACGGCGCGGAGCGTATCCGCGAGCGCCAGGCTCGTGTGCGTGAAGGCGCCGGGGTTGAACACGACGCCGTCCGCCTCCTCCGCCGCGATCTGAAGCCGGTCGATCAGGGCCCCCTCGTGATTGCTTTGGAACGACGCGACGCGCAGACCCAGATCGGCGCCGAGCGCGACCAGCCGCGCGTCGATCTTGGCCAGCGTGTCCCGTCCGTAGATCTTCGGCTCCCGCCGGCCGAGCAGGTTCAGGTTTGGTCCGTGCAGCACCCAGACGTCCCGCGTCCTCACGCTCCACCTCCCAGCTCGCGAAGCCACGTCTCGAACGCCGCCCGATTGCCCTTCACGCCGATCGTTCCTTCTTCCCGCGGCACCGCGGGGATCGAAGCCGGCGGCGCCGGCGCTTCCTTCGGGGCGGATTCTCCGGCGGACGCCTCCTCCCAGATGGCGGAGCGCGGCGGCGGCGCGGCTTCCCGCTCGGCGGGCTGCGCCGGAGGGGGTGGGGGCGGTGGAGGCTCGATCTCGCCGAGCGGCAACGCCTCGACCGGTCGGAGCGCCGTGTCCAGCCGCTCGAGGGCGCTTTCCTGGAATTCTTCCACGTCGATCCCGCTCAACGACTCCTGGAATGAATCGCCGGACGGAATGGAACGGGGCGCGGGAGGCGGCGCCTCCACGACGGGTGGCGGCGAGGGAAATGACGCGCCGACATCGAGGTCGTCGGGCGAGAGAATCGGCGTTTCCGGCTCCGCGACGTCGGCGGACCGGATGGCTTCGATCGGCGGGGGCGAGGGGCGCAGCGCCTCGACCTCGTTCGATTCCAGCGTCCGAAGTCCGAGGCCCAGTTCGGAAAGGTGGTTCTCCTCGCGCGCCAGGCGAATCGGCTGCCAGGACAAGTCGCCTTGACCCACCACGACCTCGGGCGGTCGCACTTCGGGATAGTCGCCGGAGGTGATCTGATGAAGGGCCGACTGCGACTCGAGATCGCCGGGATCGACGCGACAGACCGCGCGGTAGAGATCGGCGGCGGCGCCGTGGTCCCCCTCGTGCGAGAAGATCCCGGCCAGCGATTTGAGGGCCACGACGTTCTCGCGATCGAGGGCCAGGGCGCGCTCGAACTCCACGCGGGCCTCCGCGAGGCGTCCGTCGGCGAGATAGCATCGGCCGAGCACGATGTGATCGCCGATCCCCTTCCCCGGGCGGGAATGGCGTTCCTCGCAGAGGCGCGTCGCCTCGGCCACCATGCCGCGGCCCAGAAGGCGCTCGGCATGCGGCAGATAGAGCGCCGACGTAGGATCCTGTTCGACGATTTCTTCCAGGCTTACGGACTCGCGGTGGAGTGCTCCCGTACCCATTCGCCTCCTCTACCGGCCGCGGACCAGACTCCCGACCACCCGTTCAAGCTGGGTAAGCGATGGCAACGCAATCACTTTAGCCTTGCCGATCGCGGGGCACAATACCACTCGCACGCCCGCGCGTCCACGCTTCTTGTCCCGCAGCACGGCACGCCAAAAGCTTGGCTTGACGCGCCGCTTCAGCGACGTCGGCAGACCCAGCGCCTTGAGGAGCGCCTCGACGTGGACCGCGGCGATCGGATCGAGCCCGAGCTCGAGAACGCTCAGCCTCAACTCCGCCACCATGCCCACCGCCACGGCCTCGCCGTGGTGGAACGCGCGATACCCCTCCGAAGCCTCGAGCGCGTGGCCGACCGTATGGCCGAAATTGAGCGCGCGTCGAATACCCTTGTCGCGCTCGTCCCTGGAGACGAACCACGCCTTGGAGACGGCGCAGGCGTGCACCAGAGGGGCGACGGCGCGCGGATCGAGCGCGAGGCCGCGGCGCGCCAGCGACGTCAGCCGGACGAGGATGCTGGGGTCGCGCACCACCCCCATCTTCACGACTTCGGCCAGCCCCGCGCGCATGGAGCGAGCCGGCAGCGTCCGGAGCGCTTCGGGATCGGCGTACACGGCGCGCGGATGGTGAAAGGCGCCTACCAGGTTCTTTCCCGCCTTGAGATTGACACCGGTCTTCCCGCCGATGGAGGCGTCCGCCTGCGCCAGGAGCGTGGTCGGCACGGCCACCCAGGACAGACCGCGGCCGAATGCCGAGGCGGCGAAACCGGCCACGTCGGATACCACGCCCCCGCCGAGCGCCACGACGATGGCGTTCTTGCCCAGGCCGTCGCGCGCCCACGCCTCGAACAGGCGCGTGGCCACGGCGAGGTCCTTCGACGGCTCTCCCGGCGCCAGCGTGTAGCGGCGAACAGCGCCGCCCGCGCGGCGAAGGCTGCGCTCCACGCGCGCGCCGTAGAGGCGCCCGACGTTGCGATCGGTGACGAGCGCGACCGGCGTTCCGGGGAGGAGCCCGGCGTCGCGCCGCAGACGGGCGCCGACGTGGTCGAGCAGCCCCCGTTCGACACGCACCGTGTAGCGACGGGGACGTCCCGCGATCCGTACGGATATCGATTTCATCGGAGCCTCATGGGCGCGAGGCGCGGTCCGCGCCGCGGCCGCCGGCCGGCGTGATCGTCTCGGCGATCGCGTGCAGCTCGCGCAGGTAGGGGAGTTTGGGACGCCCGGGCGCGAAGACCGCCAAGTCCACCTGCAGTCGCATCGCACCGCGCGTCAGTTCGTAGTAGCGATAGGGGCCGGCGGCGCTCACGGCGCCGTCCTCCCAGCGGCCGTGCAGCTGCCGCGTCGCGCCGACCATGACGTCGGGTGACAGGAGCGGCTCCTCCAAGGCGAGGGTGCGTTCGTCCGGACGGAAGAGACGCGCCAGACTCTCGCGCGCCGCGTGGGCGTCCGCGGGCGGCGCCCCCGAGAGGACGCGCAGCCGCAGAAGCCGCGCGGGCGGTCCCTCCTCCAGGAGCAGCGCCGCCCGGTGGTCGCGGTCGATGAGGACGCGCATGCCGGACGGCACGTGGATGGAGAGGCCAAGCGCATCGGCGAGATCTTGTTCCGCCGACGCGTCGCGCGGCAGGGCGCGCAACCGGGTCCGCACGGCGGCGAAGGTGGCCCGGTCCAGCGCGTGGAACAGGCGGTTTTGCGCCGCGGACACCGCGGGGACCCACGCGTCGCGTGTTTCCGTCCAGACGATGCCCGCCGTCTGACCGCGCAGCCACAGATCGGGCGTGAAGACGAACGGTTCGCGCGCGGACGCGGCGCCGCTGGATTCCCATAGCGCGTACAGCTTCCGGAACGGCCGCGGCACCGCCTCCTTCCCGCCGTATCCCACCAGGACGACGTGCCGCGCGCGATAGGCGCCCGCGTCCTCGGGCTGCGCCAGGCGCACCGCATAGGCCGCCTCGTCGTCGATACGGATCGCCGTGCGCTCCACGATGGCGCGCAGCAAGAGAATCTCGGGGGCGTTCGAGGGGAGACGCGTGATGATCGTCAGATCGCGGCTCGATCCCTCGGCGAACGGGCGGCCACCGCAGGACGTTGCGAGGAGCAGGAGGACCGCGAGGAGGCGTCGGACCATGTATCCCGCAGGCTAGCACAGCCACCGGGGCGCGGCCAGACGCGGAGCGGGCTAGCGGGCGGGCGCCTTTTCGAGGATGCGCAGGCGCTCTTCCAGCCGCCGCGATTCGCCGTTCAGACTGTCGAGCTGGCTGCGAATCCTCTGAATCTGCTCGGCGCGCGGGGCGCGGGCGCCCGGCTCGCCGCCGAGCGTTCCCAGGACGGCGCGAACGGCCAGGATGTCGGTGTCGCGGAGCAGCGTGAGGGCGATTTCATCGCCGGGCCGCATGGAGCGAACGAGCGCGGTGATCTCATCGGGCTCGCGCATTTCGCGGCCCTCCATCGCCACGATGCGATCGCCGACGCGGATGTCCGCGTGCTCCGCCGGGCTGTTGGGCCACACGCGCACGACGCGAACGCCCAGCGAGTCCTCCGCCGATCCGACGACGAGCCCGACGCCCAGAAACGCGCGGCGGACCGCCCCGTAGGCGGCGAGATCCGCGGTGATCCGCTCGACCTGATCGACCGGCAACGCGAGGAGGAGCGTGTTCGGCTCCGGTAGCGTCGTGCGCATGCCGGCGGGGCCCCGGTCGACATCCGCTTCGTCCGGAGGAACCGTCTGCGCCCGGCCGACGACCAACGCCAGCCATTCACCCGATTCGTTGAGCACGGCGGCCCCGGTGGCGCCCAGGTAGCTGGGCGCGTCGATCTCCACGACCTCGCCCGAATGGGGGAAATCGATCCGCTCGCCGCGTCCGATCACGCGGCCCAGAGCCGCCTGCGGACGCGTGATCGCCACGTTCGAGATGACCGCGACCCACGAGCCGATCACCGCCGACTGGGGCGGCGCGCGGCGCAGGGCGGGCAGCGAGGCGTCGTTCAGCTCGAAGAGCGCCAGGTTCGACGCCCGGTCGACGCCCAGGAGATGGGCATCACGCTCGATCCCCTTTCCCAGCAGCACGCTGAGCCGGCCGCCCGGGAACGCCATGCTCGCCGTGGTGACGAGCCGATGCTCCGAGAGGACGACCGCGGACCCGATCAAGCGCTTCAGCTTGTTTCCGGGCCGCGGGGGTCCGTATCGCATGGGGTACCCGATGACCGTGACGATGCTCTGGTTGGCCGCATCGACGGAGTTCAGGAGGTTTCCCTCGGGCTCGACGCGGAGCGGGCGCGGAGGCTCCGCCGCCAAGGCGGCGGGTGGGGCGAAATTCAGGAGGAGACCGAAAAGGAAATAAGCCGCGGCGCGGCGCGCCGGGAAACACGCGCCGCGCCCAGG
>QJVW01000053.1 GCA_003235575.1 Candidatus Eiseniibacteriota bacterium
GAGGATTTCCTGAACAACTGGGACCTCCTGGTCCCCGGCGTGATGGGGCTCATGCTCTACGTCCGGTCGGTGCCGCGAATCGGTTGGGTGTCCCGCTACGCCCTGGCGATCTACGTCGCCTACTACATCGGCGTCGAGTTCACGCGAAAGATCCACGGCGAAGTGCTGCCGCAAATCGCGCGCACGATGCAGCCCTTGAACGCGTTCGACGGGCCGACGCTCGTGTCGCTCATCTTCATCGTGGGGGTCTACAGCGTCCTGATCTACTTCTTCTTCTCGAAGGAGCAGAATCGCGTTACCGGACCGATCGCGCGGCTGGGCGTGTGGTTCCTGATGATCTCGTTCGGCGCGGCCTTTGGATTCACGGTGATGGGCCGTATCGCGCTACTGATCGGTCGGCTCAACTTCCTCATCCTGGACTGGATCTACCCGACCATCGGAATGTAGTCCCTCCGACGCCGGCGACGTTCCGCCCGGCGCCGGTCCCGCCGGCTTCGGATCCCGCTTTTCCAGATCGATCATCGGTACGGTCGTCCCGTTGCCCGCGGGATAGTCGATCGTGACGACCTCGTGCAGGGCGGCGATGCGCTGCGTCAGGTTGGCGATCGTCTCCGTCGCGGCGCGGATGCGCTGCACCTTGTCGCGCGCTTCCGGCGCCAGGTCGGGGAAGACGTGGAGCAGCTGCGCGTTGCCCTGAATGACCTGCAGCGGGTTGTTGATCCCGTGGTTCAGCGCCACGGCCATGGCCGCGACCGCCTTCGTGCGCTCCACGCGCAGTTGCTCGTCGGACGCCCGGTGGAGGGCGATGGCGTTGCGGACCTTGATCGGCAGTTGGAAGCGAATGTCCCATTCCGTCAACGGCTTCATGAAGTAGTCGGCCGCGCCCAGCTCCAGGCTCCGTTCCACGTCCTCGGGTGACGTCGACGCGCTGGCCACGATGACCGGGAGGGTGCGCAGCCGTTCGGTCCGGGCGATCGCCTCGAGGACGTCGAACCCGTTCGGGTGCGGCATCATCAGGTCGAGCAGCACGAGATCGATGGGCTCCTCGCCCAGGATTCGAAGCGCCTCCGTGCCGTCCTCCGCTTCCGAGAACACGTAGTCTCCGTGACGCAACACCATCCGAAGCAGCTTGCGATGGTGCGGTTCGTCGTCAACGACCAGCAGGTGGTAGGGCATGGCTCCTCGGCCTCAGTAGGGTCCGCACGAGGACGATCAAGTCGTCCGAGTTCACGATGGGCTTGGATACGTAGTCATCGGCGCCGGAATCGGCCAGGAACTTCTCCTTCGATCCCTTCATCGCGTGCGCCGTGGCCAGCAGGACGGGAACGACCCGGGTGGCGGCGTCCTGCTTCAGCAGGCGCGTGATCGCCAGACCGTCCACGGGCTGTCCGTGCCAGGTGCTGTTGGAGAGGGAGATGTCCATCACGATGAGGTCCACCTCGCCGCGGCGCGCGGCCTCCACGACGACCGCCGGATCCTCGGTCACGGAGACGTCGAATCCCGCCTTCCGGCCCAGGATCATCTCGAACAGCTTTGCGTTCATCGGATCGTCCTCGACGACAAGGATTCGCGCGCTCATGACGCGCCCCCGGCGAGCGCGGACACCGCCGCGCCCAGCGGGCCGACGTCGCAGGCGGGGAACGCGAGCCGGACGCGCGTGCCGCGATTCGGTCCGTCGCTCTCCACGTCGATCGAACCTCCCATCCGCTCCACCAAGTCCTTCGAGATCATGAGGCCGAGCCCGGCGCCGGCGCGCCGTTTGGCGTAGGAACCGTCCACCTGCGCGAACTTCGTGAAAAGCCGCGGCTGGCGCTCGAGGGGGATGCCCACGCCCGTATCCGTGACGAGAATCACGATCTCGTTTCCGCCCTCTTCCCGCCGCGCGCGCAGCGTCACCGTGCCCCGGTCGGTGAATTTCACGGCGTTGCCGAGCACGTTGAGCAGGACTTGGCGCAGACGCGCCGGATCGTGCGCGAATCCGAGCGGCTCCTCGGGCAGGTCCACCGTGAACGTCAACCCCCGATCCGACGCCTGGGCGCGCACCGACTCCGCGGCCGCCCGGATGGAGGGGCGCGCGTCGTCCGGCGCGAGCCGCAGGTCCACCCGTCCCGCCTCCATCTTCGCGAGGTCGAGAATGTCGTTCAGGAGCGAGAGCAGATGTTCGGAGCTTTCCCGGATCGATCGCGCGAAGTCGCGCACCTCCTCGCCGCTTTCCGCGTTGCCCTGTTCGAGGAGGGTGGCGAAGCCGATCACGCCGTTGAGAGGCGTGCGCAACTCGTGGGACGTGTTGGCCAGAAACGCCTGCTGCGACCGCTGGGCCTCGGCCAGGCGACCGTTCGCCGCGTGCAACTGCGCGTTCAGCGCGCCGAGTTCCTCGGAGTGGCGCCGCAGCGCCTCCTCGCGTTCACGGCGATCCGCGATGTCGCGGCCGACCACCAAACGCGCCGCGACGCCCGTCGCGGGATGCGCGATGGAGGCGACCGTCGCTTCGCACGGAAACACGCTCCCATCGCTTCGCCGCATGGTGAGAACGATCCGCTCCGTGCCGCCGTCGCGGATGGTTTCGGCGGGCGCGAAGGGGCGCCCGGATCCCTCTTCCACGGCGAACGTCGAGACCGGGCGGCCCCGCAGCGAACCCGCCGGCGCGAGGAGACTCTTCTCGGCGGCTTCGTTCGCCTCCGCCACGTGTCCCGTGGCGTCAAGCACCAGCACGAGTTCGGCGCTGCTGCGGAGGTAGGAGGCGAGCATCCGGTTCCGCCGCTCCATGTGGAGGCGCTTCAGACCGACGGCCAGCTGCGATGCGGTCCAGCGGATGAGGGCGAGCTGGTCCGGGTCGAATCCACGGCGTCGCGGGACGAAGCACTGGAGTACCCCTACGGCCCGCTCCCGATCGGTCAGCGGAACCGAGATCACGATCGGATCGGGGCCCAGCCCCTCGATGGTCCGGGGAAACGCGTACGGCGGCGCCGACCCACGCTCCCGCAGCACGATCGTCTCCAGGAGCCAAGCCGCGCGCGAGGCGGGTGACCGGGCATCCGATCCGATCGCGTCGGGCTTCAACTCCGCGTTCGCCTCTTCGGGGAGTCCGCGCGTCGCGACCAGACGAAACTCCTCGTCCTCCTCCCCGTGGCGGTAGATCGCCCAATGGGCCAAGCCCGTGCCCTCGGCGATCACGCCAAGCGCGCATCGGACGAGTTCCTCCTCGCGGTCGAGCCGCTCCAGCGCCTCGCCCACGCGATAGATCGTCAACTGTGCGCGCAGGTTGCGCACCCGCTCCAGCTCCGCGAACCGGCGTCGAAATGCCAGGAGCCCCAGAAGAATCGAGGCGGCGAAGACCAGGGTTCCGAAGGCCGTCGCCGCGTGGTCCCGCACTTCCGGCGGGACGCCGAGGGCCTGCCCGGGGGTCAGGTGGTACGCCGAGTAGCCCAGGACGGACGCCAGGAACAGTCCGCCGAACGCGTACTGGCGGGCCAGGCGCCTGCGGAGCTCCTCGCGACTCTCCGTCGGCGGCGGAAGGGGTGAGAGAGGCGGATTCCTGCGTCCTGTCGGTCCGGCCACACGTCCTCCACGGTATGCGAATTCCCTAGATAGGACCTATCGGCATCCCGGGGCGGGAACTGGAGCGCGAAGCGGAGGTTCTAGCTGGAGATGCGTTTCGCTAGCGCAAACAACCACAAGGAATTATCATAGGCGACCATGATTCGATCCCGCATCGCACCGCCCCTGCTGCTCGCCGCGATGGCGCTCGTCGTGGCCATGGGTTGCTCGACCCGCAAGGGGAAGATCCTGGGGAACGAGCGGCTGCTTCGGGGCTCGGGGGGGTTCGGCACCACGGTGCGCGAAACGATCCTCCCGGATCGTGACGCCACCGTTTCGTCCGGATACGCCAATTTCGGGCCGACGCTCGTGCTTGGAACGGCCCCTGGATTCGAGGGCCGGGCCTTCTTCAACGTCCCCGCGTGGAACATTCCCGACACGAGCGATGTCAGCGTCGTGGTGCAGGACATCTACCTGGAATTTCCCTTCGATCCGCTCGCCGTGAACAACACGAACGGCCTGTTCGTCACCCTGGCCACCACGGCGACGCCCTACGACACCTTGGCCGCGTGGCCGGGGCCGGCGCCTGGGTTGACGCTGGGCACGGTCGACGCCGCGAACGTGATCCCGCTGCGCATCCCGATCTCGATCACGGCCTACTCGCTGATCAAGGGCTGGGCGGCGGACCCGAGTTCCCTTCCGGGCCTGATGCTCTATCCCTCCGGCGGCAGCGGCCTCATCGGACTGGAAGCGGGAAAGGGGACGATCAAGATCGGGTACTCGCACGATGTCGCCGGAGCGACGCAGGTGGACACCCTGGCGACGGCGTTGCCGATCGATTTCTACCTGCACCCGTTGCCCGCGCCGGCGCCGACGGCGGGGGACAGCGTGCTCGTTCTGGGCGGCTTGTTCGAATTCGGCGTGCCCCTGCGCTTTCCGGCCATGTCCGTCGCCGAGGGCGCGACCGTCAACGAAGCGACGATCCGACTCCACGTCGACACGGGGGATTCGCTACGGTTCGCGGAGGGACAGAAGACGCGGCTGGTGGTCCGCCGGCTGCGGAGTTCCTGGCTCGAGTCCGTGACGGACACGACCGGACTCTTGATCGATACGGCGATCACCGCCGTCAGCGATACGGTGGCCGTGAAGAGCGCCGCCGACTCCGTGCTCACCATCACCCTCCCGCAGTCGATCGTGCGTGAGTGGACCGTGGCGGGCGCGATCAACGACGGCATCCTGATCACGATGACCGACGCGAACCGGCTCAAGGAAATCCGCTTCGGTTCCCGCGAATCGTCCATGCCGGCAGAGCTGCGGGTCAGCATCACCACGCCGCCGCCGGGGAGATTCTGACGCCATGAGGGTACGCACGATGCAGCACGTTGCGCGCCGTCGCGCGGTTTCCGCCGCGACATCGGTGCTGCTGGCGTGCCTAACGCTGGCCTCGGTCGCTGGGGCCACATCGGTGTACGCCGTGGGCGGGCTGGGGGAGCCGTCGCTCGAGGAAGGGGCCAGGCTCCGCTCGCTGGGCGGCGCCGGCGCCGCGGAATACGGTCCCGATCGATTCTCCATGGTGAATCCGGCTTCGGTCGCGGGCGTGAAGCATCTCGTCCTGAAGGGGACGGTGCTGCCGGCCTACCGGCGTGTGAGCGGCGCGCTCGGCACGGAATCCGCCCAGGAGACCGTCGTTCCCTCGCTGCGCGCCTTGGTGCGCCTGCCGGGATCCACGGTGATCGGCGCGGCCTACGCCGTCGGCACCAACGCCACGTTTCGCATCGATCGCGAGGAGGACATGGGCACGCCCTCGCAATTGCGGATCGAGGGCAGCGGCGGCCTCCAGAGCATCCGGATCACCGCCGCGCGCGCTCTCTCCACCCGGCTGCGCCTCGGCGCGGAGTACGACATCATCGCCGGACACTTCCGCGAGGAGTGGACCCGTGCCTTCGAGGATGCCTCGCTCGCGACGTCTCGCGACACGCTGGAGACGCGCTACGAGCGCCAGGGGCGCTGGCGGCTCGGCGGCCAGGCAACCCTCGGCGCCTGGACGGTCGGCGGCGTCATCGAGACGGGCCGACGCCTTCCGCTCCGAACGGTGCAGCGCGCCGCGGGGTCCACGATCGAAGGCAGCGCGGGCAATCTGCGCGTGCCGGGCGGCTTCGCGCTCGGCGTCGCCGGCCCGATCGGCGGCCGGTGGGGCGCGGTCGCGCAATACCGGCGCGCGAACTGGAAACGCTCCTCGCTGGAAAGCGATCTCGTCGACTTCCGCGCCATGCAGCGGTTCTCGCTGGGGCTGGAGCGCCAGCCCCAGGACGAGCTCGGGCGCAGCTGGCGCTCGCGGCTACCCCTGCGCTTCGGCGTGAGCTACCTGGAGTGGCCGGACCTGCTGCCGCAGGCCGGACAACCGACGATCGCGGGCGGAATCATGGGCGTCAACGAGTGGACGTTCTCGGTGGGGACGGGCTTTCTCACGCAGGACAAGGGCGGCGGCGTCGATATCTCGATCGAGGCCGGAACCCGCGGCGACAAGCAACTACTCGGCGTCGACGAGCGATTCCTCCGCGCCGCGATCACGCTTCAGGTCAGCGACAGCACCTGGAAGTGACGCGCCCGGCGCCGCGAACACGGCGGGCTGCCGTCGTTCACGGCGAACGGGCGCCGGCTCGCCACATCGATCACACCGCGTAAGCAGCCGCTCCCGCTCCGCGTACTCCAGGGCCGCCTGCACGAACCACGCGTGGGCCGTCATCGACGGCGCGCTCCCGGTCGTCTTTCCCCGCACGGGATGCAGCCACCCCGGCAGGAGTCCCGCCCCCTCCGCACGCGCGGCCGCCCAGAAGAGCATCGTCCGCACGGGCTCGAGGTCCTCCAGGCGTCGCGCCGCGCGCGCGTCATGGAGCGCGAGCCACATCGTCGTCGTGATCTGGGGGAATCCCAAGTCAGCGGGCGCTTCGATGCTTCCATCCCGGCCGGCCACGTCGCCTTCGTAGCGGGCCAGGCCGCCCGCGCCCGCGTGGGTCCATAGGCGGCGCTTCACGAACGCCACCGTTGCGCGAACGCGGGGATCCTCGGGTTCGAAATCGTCAAGGAGCCCGAGAAGGAGGAGCGAGGCGTCGGCGGCCGGGTCCAGCGCCCACGCGTCGGCCGACGGCGACAGGCGGCGCGCGAATCGCTCCGATCCGGAATCCCACAGCCGCCGCCCGACCTCGTGCGCGATTCGGTCCGCCGCGAGCGTCCACGCACGGGCGGCCGGGGCTTCTCCGAACATCGCGGCCAGCCGCGCCGCGGCGCGCAACCCCCCGCGCACCGCGCCCGCGATCGGGGCGCACGCGCCGCGGCGCTCACCCCACCAGTCCGTGGCGACCGGGAGGCCCAGCACGGGGTCGAGACCCCGGTGGAGCCGGACCGCCGCCGGCGCGAGGGTCCTCCGCCACTGGGGCGACAGGAACTCCACGTCGCGGTCGCGCTCGAAGTGGCGCGCCGCGGCCCACAGGTGAAGCGCGTCGGCCAGGACCGAGGATTCCTCCTCGCCTGCGATCGCGATCGCCGCGCCCGTGGAGTCGACCAACGGCGCCAGGCGTCCGTTCGCCATCGCGGCGCGATCCACGAAGGCGAAATAGCGCCGCGCCTCGCCGTGGTAGCCCGCGCGGCCCAGCGCGTCCGCGGCGATCGCCGCGTCGGCGATGCGGCAGTAGCGCTCCTCGCCGGACGCCGCCGCGGCGGCGCCGGCGGAGGACACGAAGGCGCCGTCGGGTGTTTGGTGGTGGCGCAGGGCGAGCAGGCTCTGTGCGTAGACCGCGCCGACGTCCTCGGGAAGGTCGCCGAAGCCGCGGGCGCCCTGGCTCGACCAGAGCGTCCAATGGGCGCGCGTTCGCGCCAGGGACGCCGAGATCCCGGACGCGTGGAGCCCGGCGCTTGCGGCGCGAGCCTCCTCGACGTCGGCGCCGATGGACAACGAGGCGGTCACCATCGCCGAGGATCCCGCGTCCAGCATGATCGGCGCGCCGCCGACGGAGTCGACCCAGCCCGTCGCGTCGGCGCGGGGATGCGCCGACCCGTCGGCGGCCTCCGCGTCCGCGCCGGCGGCCTCCTCCGCGCCGCGGGCGACGACCCGGGAGAGCGGCACGCCGACGCCCTCGTGCGTTTCCAGCTGGAACAGCGCCGCGCGGCGGCCCGAGGCGTGGAGGAGACCGCCGCTCTGCTCATCGCGCCGCGCGCGCTCGTGCGGCTGTCCGCCGGCGAGTCGGAGATCGTGGTGGAAATAGAGCGTCAGCGAGCGCTGCACGCTGCTTCGGTTCGTGATCTGCACGCGGCGCACCACCACCGGAAGGTGGATGTCGACATACGTCTCGATCCACAGCTCCAGATCGAGATCGGGGGCGATCAGGGAAACATCGTCGATGGGCGAGGGACCGGGATCGCCGGGCTGCTCGACGCATCCGAGGGGAAGCCATCGGAGGATGCCGTCGACCGCGAGGCCGATCCGCGCGGGTCGGCGAAGGATTTGCGTCTCCGGCGGGGGGGACGATACGTACAACTCCCGCAGGGCGCCCGATCGGTCGCCCGTGGCGGTCAGCGAGCCGTTGCCAATGATGGACGAACGCGCCACTCCGGCCTCCCTGCCGAGGTACATGTCAACTCATTGCCCGACGGCACGTTAGCAGAGGCGCACGTGAAACGTCAATTCCTGCTAGGATTTCCAGCCCTATGATCGCCTCCACTCCTCTGCCGACTACGATCGTGGCCGATCTGCTCCTGACCGTATACCTGCTTGTCTGGGCCGTTCTCGCCACCTACGGCATCCATCGGCTCCACCTCGTGCGGCTCTTCCGAAAGCGCGTCGCTGCGAGCGCGCCGCCGCCCCTCGTCGGCGACTGGCCGCGTGTCACGGTGCAACTCCCCGTCTACAACGAGCGCTACGTGGTGGACCGGCTGCTCGATGCCGCCGCGGCGCTCGATTACCCCGCGGATCGCCTGGAAATCCAGCTTCTGGACGACTCCACGGACAACACGACCGACATCGCCGCCGGGAAGATCGAGACGCTGCGGGCGCGCGGCGTCAACGTGGTCCACGTGCGCCGCGCGGATCGCGCCGGGTTCAAGGCCGGCGCGCTTCAGGCGGGGCTGGAGTGCGCCTCGGGCGAGCTCCTGGCCGTCTTCGACGCCGACTTCGTCCCGTCCCCCTCCTTCCTGAAGGAGACGGCGCCGTACTTCCAGGACGCGGACGTGGGAATGGTTCAAACGCGGTGGGAGCATCTGAACGAGTCGTATTCGCTCCTCGCCCGCGCCCAGGCGATCTCCCTGGACGGCCATTTCGTCGTGGAGCACGCGGCGCGCATGGAGCGCGGCGCGTTCTTCAATTTCAACGGCACGGCGGGGCTCTTGCGCAAGGCGTGCATCGTCGACGCCGGCGGGTGGCAGGCCGACACGCTGACCGAGGACCTGGATCTCTCCTACCGCGCGCAGATGAAGGGGTGGCGGTTCGTCTTCGCGTCTCACGTCGCTTGCCCCGCCGAGTTGCCCGTGGAGATGAACGCCTTCAAGTCGCAGCAGCACCGGTGGGTGAAGGGCTCGATCCAGGTGGCGCGAAAGCTGCTGCCGGCGCTCTGGCGATCGAACGCGCCGCTCGCCGTGAAGATCGAGGCGACGTTCCATCTGTCGGCGAACGTCGCCTACGTGGCGCTCCTGCTCCTGGCGCTGCTGGTCTATCCGGTCGTGCTGCAGCGCTACGAGAGCCAAAGCATCGTCTTCACCGTGGCCGACACCCTCCTCTTCCTGACCGCGACGATTTCCACGCTCGTCTACTTCGCGGTCGCCCAGCGCCGCCTGCGCGGCGGGTGGGCGGTCCGGCTCCATTACCTTCCGCTCGTCATGTCGCTCGGCATCGGGCTCGCCGTGAACAACACGCGCGCCGTGCTGAGCGCGCTGTTCGGGGGGCGCGGCGTGTTCGAACGGACGCCCAAGTTCCGGATCGCCACGCGCCGGGACAGTTGGAGGCGGAAGCGCTATCGCGTTCCCGTCGACGCGTGGGCGCTTCTCGAGATCGCGCTGGGCGTCTACTTCGCGTGGGCGATCGGCTCGCTCTACCACGCGGGACGGTTCGCCTCGATTCCGTTCTTTCTGCTCTACCTGGCCGGGTTCCTCTACGTCGGCGTGCTCTCCGTCGCGCACGCTTCCGTCCGCCGGTAGCGCCACCACCCCGCGCCCGCGGCGACCGCCGCCCAGCCCCCGTACTCCACCCACGGAATCCACGACGCCAGCATCCAACTTCCATCCGCGCGGAATGCGGCGAGTGGCGCGTAGGAGAGCGCCACCAGCCCGCTGAACGCCAGGATTCCCGCGTTCGGATGGAGCGGCAGGAGGGCGACGAGCGGGACCAGGTACCAGGGATAGACCGTGGGGCTCGCCACCAGCCAGGCGGCGAACAGGGCCAGGGTGGCGCCGGTCGTGGTGCGCGCACGCCAGGCGATCGCGAGGGACGCGGCCGCCAGGAGGCCCGCCAGGATGGCGCGTGGCGCGACACCCGTTTCGAAGAGCGGCCGGAGCAGCGCGTAGGCCGAGCCGTTGAACTCCCAGTGCCGCAGATACGTTGTGAGCCCGGTCCACAGGGCGGGTCCCGCCGCGTAGAAGGGGAGGAACAGAACCGCGCCGACCGCCGCCGCCGCCGCCAGCGCGGCGTACTCCCGCCGGCGAAGAAGCGCCGGAAGGAGGAGGAGGGGCATATACTTCACGAGCGCCGCGGCCGCGAGGGCGGCGCCGCCCCAGGCGGCGCGTCGGCGTTCGAGCAATGCGAGCGCGAAGAGCAGGAACGCGGCCGCGGCTAGATCGACGTGCCCGCTTCCGAACGACTCGATGATGGGGAGCGGGCACCAAACGTAGAGGAGCAGGCGCTCGCGCGGCGCCCCCCTGCCGCGAAGCAGCGCCAGGAGCGCCAGGACCAGCACCGCCTCGAGGAGGAGGAGCGCGGCCTTCCAGGCCCACGGCTCCGCGGCGGTGCGCGCGACCGCTCCGAAGAGAAGTTGCGCCATCGGGGGGTAGATCGTCGGGACGTCCGCGTGGTTGAGGCGCGTGAGAAGCGCGTCGTGGTAGCGTGCGAGGGATGGGTCGGCCGGGGCGTACCGGAAGGGGTTGATTCCCTCGGCCACCAGGCGCCCGTCCCAGAGATACCGGTACGCATCTTCGGAGAGTCGGGGGCTGGACGGCAGGAGAATCAGGCGGGGGAGAATGCCGATCGCGATGATCCACGCGAGCCGTAGGCGGGCCCCCTTGCGCAACACGAGCCACGCGGCGGCCGCGTAGGTCGCGTGGGCCGCGAGCCAGGGGACGACCAGCCAGGCGGTCCGCGAGCCGTCCGCGGCGCCCGCGACGGCAGTCAGCGCGGCGGAGACGCCGCCCAAGAGAAGGAGAAGACGTTCGGAATGTCGCAACGCGGTCGCGATTCTAGAAAGCGTCCTGGTGGGGGTCAACGCCAGCCCGCCGAACTCGCCGCCAGCGAGCCGGAAGTTCGGGGACTGTGGGAGTCGGTCCCCGACGAAGCGCCGGCCTCACGCACGGTAGCCCGCGAGCGTCGGACGTTCGTGCAGAACATGATCGGCGTGAGCGCGCGCATGCAGCGCGTGTTTCGGCTCGTTCAAAAGGTCGCCCCGACCGACAGCACGGTGCTCCTCACCGGCGAGACGGGGACGGGCAAGGAAATGGTGGCGACGGCGATCCACCTCCAAAGCGCCCGCGCGCATCGCCCCTTCGTCACCGTGAACGCGGCCGCCGTTCCCGAAGCCCTCTTCGAAAGCGAGCTCTTCGGGCACGCGCGCGGAGCGTTCACCGGCGCGAACGCCGATCGGGTCGGGCTGCTGCGCCAAGCGGACGGCGGCACGCTCTTCCTGGACGAAGCCGCGGAGATGCCGGTCGCGGTGCAGGCGAAGCTCCTCCGTGCGCTCCAAAACGGCGAGGTGCGCCGCGTCGGCGACCAGCATGCGACGCGCGTCGACGTCCGCGTCATCGCGGCGACGAACCGCAATATCCAGCAGGCTCTGGCCGACGGGTCGCTCCGGGAGGATCTGTACTACCGGTTGAACGTCTTCCACATCGAGCTTCCTCCGTTGCGGGAGCGCCGCGAGGACATTCCGGTCCTGGCCAATTTCTTCCGGGAACGCTTCGCGCGGGCGCAGGGCAAGCGCATCGAACGGTTCAGCGAGCGGTCCCAGTTCTACCTCATGCGCTACGACTATCCGGGAAACGTCCGAGAATTGGAAAACGCGATCCAGCGCGCCGTCACCCTGGCCGACGGGCCCGAGATCGGGCACTTCGACCTTCCCCCGGCGTTCCGCGAGGCGCCGGTCCGGCTACTGCGAGAGGGCGACGCCTTCCCGTACTCCGAGCAATGGACCCTGGCGCAACTGGAAGGGGAGCACATCCGGCGCGTGCTCAACCACTTCGCCGGCAACACGACCAAGGCGGCCAAGAGCCTGGGAATTTCCCGCTCGACATTATGGCGGAAGATGAGGGATCATAGGATCTAGTCGTTTCATAATAGAACACAATAGTGTTTCAAGTTGAAACAAGTGAAGCGGTTCGGTACGCCCCTCCGCGGTGACGTGGTTCCTCATAAGTTAATGAAATACAACACATTGGAATCTGGCGAAGCCGTTGGCATGGCGAGTGCATTATCAGGCATGCGAGGTATGGCTGGGCCGCGTGGCCGAGCCAAGACAACAAATCACCCCGTATGCCGGGCGGCGGAGCCGCCCGAAAGAGGAGGAAGGACCATGACGCTCGTCCGCTGGAACCCGATGCGCGAAATGCTCAATTTCGAGAACGATGTGAACCGCCTCTACGGCGACCTGGTCGGCCGCCCCTTCGAGGGGGAGGCCGCGTCCGTCTGGGCGCCCAAGGTGGACATCGAGGAGAACAAGGAGGGCTACGTCCTCAAGGCGGAGCTTCCGGGCATGAAGCAGGAGGACATCAAGATCTCGATCAGCGACAACCAGCTCGTGATCCGCGGCGAGAAGCGGCGCGAGGTGGAGAACGGCGATACGACGTACCACCGCGTGGAGCGGGTGTACGGCGCGTTCGAACGCGCGTTCACGATCTCGAAGGCGGTCCGCGCCGACAAGATCGAGGCGCTGTACCGCGACGGAGTCCTCGAAATCCACGTGCCCAAGGCCGAGGAGGCCCGGGCGCGCGAAATCCAGATCAAGACCGGGTCGTAACCGACCCCGCGAAACGACGCGCGCACCGAACGGGCGCGCGAACGAGAACCGGCGACGGGGAGGGGCCGCAGCGCCCCTCCCGACGCCACGGAGGGAACTATGGGAAAGATCATCGGCATTGACCTCGGCACGACGAACTCGTGCGTCGCCGTGATGGAAGGCGGCGAGCCGGTCGTGATCGCGAACGCCGAGGGGAATCGCACGACTCCCTCCATCGTGGCGTTCACAAAGACCGGCGAACGGCTGGTGGGCCAAGTGGCCAAGCGCCAGGCCGTCACGAATCCGAAGAACACCGTCTACTCGGTGAAGCGCTTCATGGGGCGGAACTACGCCGAGACGTCCGTGGAGGCGCGAAACGTCCCCTACGCCGTCAAGAACGGCAAGAACGGCGGCGTGGAAATCGAGCTGGGCGACAAGGCCTACGGACCGGCGGAAATCTCCGCCATGATTCTCCAGAAGATGAAGCAGACGGCGGAGGACTACCTGGGCGAGAAGGTCACCGAGGCGGTGATCACCGTGCCGGCGTACTTCAACGACGCCCAGCGCCAGGCGACCAAGGATGCGGGCCGGATCGCGGGCCTGGAAGTGAAGCGGATCATCAACGAACCGACCGCGGCCGCGTTGGCCTACGGGCTCGACAAGAAGAAGGACGAGAAGATCGCCGTCTTCGATCTCGGCGGCGGTACGTTCGACATCTCCATCCTCGAGCTGGGCGACGGCGTCTTCGAGGTGAAGTCGACCAACGGCGACACGCACCTCGGCGGCGACGACTTCGACAAGCGAATCATCGACTGGCTGGCCGAGGAGTTCCTGAAGTCCGACGGCATCGACCTGCGCAAGGATCCGATGGCGCTGCAGCGTCTGAAGGAGGCGGGGGAGAAGGCGAAGATCGAGCTCTCCACGGTCATGCAGACCGACGTGAACCTCCCGTTCATCACGGCGGACGCAAGCGGGCCGAAGCATCTGAACGTCAGCCTGTCCCGGGCGAAGTACGAGCAGTTGGTGGACGACCTCGTGGTGCGGACCATCGAGCCGGTGAAGAAGGCCCTGGCCGACGCCGGACTCAAGCCGTCCGACATCGACGAGGTGATCCTGGTCGGCGGCGCGACGCGCATGCCCAAGGTCCAGGAGATGGTGAAGAAGTACTTCGACGGCAAGGAGCCGCACAAGGGCGTGAACCCCGACGAGGTCGTCGCGATCGGCGCGGCCATTCAGGGCGGCGTGCTGCGCGGCGACGTGAAGGACGTCCTGCTTCTGGACGTCACCCCGCTGTCGCTCGGTATCGAGACGCTGGGCGGCGTGTTCACCAGGCTGATCGAGCGGAACACGACGATCCCGACCAAGAAGAGCGAGATCTTCTCGACGGCGTCGGACAGCCAGCCGCAGGTGGAGATCCACGTCCTGCAGGGTGAACGGCCGATGGCGCAGGACAACAAGACGATCGGAAAATTCCAACTCACCGGCATCCCGCCGGCGCCGCGCGGCGTTCCGCAGATCGAGGTCTCGTTCGACATCGACGCGAACGGCATCCTCCACGTGGCGGCCCGCGACAAGGCGACCGGCAAGGAGCAGAAGATTCGCATCGAGGCTTCGGGCGGTCTGACCGAGCAGGAAATCAAGAAGATGGTCCAGGACGCGGAGGCGCACTCGGACGAAGACAAGGCGCGGCGCGAAGAAGTCGAGACCCGGAACGCCGGGGATGCGCTTGCCTGGCAAACCGAGAAGCAACTGACGGAACTGGGCGACAAGGTGGACGCGGAATCGAAGTCGAAGGTGGAAGGCGCCCTCGCGGCCCTGAAGACGGCGCTCGGGGGAAGCGACATCGCCGCCATCAAGTCCGCCAGCGAGGATCTCTCGAAGGTGTGGAACGAGGTCTCCTCGAAACTCTACGCGGACGCGGCCAAGGCAGGCGAGGCCGGCGGTCCGGAGCAGGGTGGTGGGCCGGGAGGCGAGGCGGGAGCGGGCGGCCCGTCGGCCGAGGGCGGCAAGAGCAAGAAGGACAAGGGAGACGGCGCCGTCGATGCCGACTACGAGGTCGTGAACTAGTCGAATCGAAATCTCCGAGCGTACACGAGGCGCCCCGCCGGGAGATCCGGCGGGGCGTCGTCGTTCCTCGACGATGCCGGCGTCCCCGCTGCGCCGCGCGGGCGTAGCGGCTGCCGTCGAATCGAACGCGGGATTCCCGTGTCTAAAACGGGTAGGCGCCCCGGCGAGCCCGAGGCGTCGCGGACCGGACAAGGAGCGAGTTCCATGAAAGCAGTCACGCTACGGAAGGCAACCTTCGCGGCCGGATGTTTCTGGGGCGTCGAGGAGGTGTTTCGCACGACGCCCGGCGTCGTCGCCACCGAAGTCGGGTACGTCGGGGGACGGACCGAGCATCCGACCTACGAGCAGGTCTGCGCGGGCGGGACGGGCCACGCCGAGGCCGTCGAGGTGACGTACGACCCGACGCAGGTCTCCTACGGGACGCTGCTTCACGTGTTTTGGGAAAACCACGACCCGACCACGCCGAACCGGCAGGGTCCGGACGTCGGGGAACAATACCGTTCGGCGATCTTCTTCCATTCGCCGGATCAGGAAGCCGCGGCGGTGGCCTCCAAGGCGAGCCTCGAACAGGCGGGGCGGTTCCGTCGGCCGATCGTGACGCAGATCGTGCCGGCCTCGACCTTCTGGCGCGCCGAGGAGTACCACCAGCAGTACCTGGCGAAACGCGGCGACCGGTCCTGCCACACCTAGGTATCGGCGAACGCGCGGCACCTCGATGCGTGGCTGCCTCCTCCGCGCGGCACGGCGCCTAACCCTTCCGTCGGCCTCCCAGGAACGGAGCTTGGGCGACTCCTCCCATGACGATCATCGCGGCGTACGCCAGCGCGAAGCGCGCGAAGAGCTCCGACGTCGGCGCGTAATGATCGCGGTCGGGGCTTAGAACGAACTGCAACGCGGAGAAGGTCCTTCCGTACTTCTCGATCTCGTGCGCGGTCCCCCCTTGCATCGCCGCCCAGCCAAGCGGGAGCCCCACGACGAGGAGCAGAATTCCGATCCCCACCCGCGCGCGCCGGCGCGCGATGCCCGCGAGGGCCGTCGTCGCGGCGGCGATGACCAGCACGGCCATCCCCAGGTAGAGGCTCGACCCCATCGTACCGTTCCCCGCCATCAACTCGGTCAGGTTGTCGGTGGCGGCGAAGGTGACCACGACGAGATGCCCCACGATCAGCACCGGCGCCGCGGCGGCGAGCCATCGGAGCGGCGCGCGCCGGTCGGGCGGGGGCGCGACCCACGCCGTCGCCTCCGCGAGGATCGCCCCGCAGACGTAGAGCGCCGAAATGGTCGTGAAAAGGGCGACGAACCGGAGCGCGGTCTCCAGATCCCCGGGCCAGCGCAAGATCGGCGACCCGACCACGTCGTGGATCGACTCGAGCGGCACCCCCGCGCGCAGGACCGCCCAAACCGCGAGGGCGTGGGCGGCGACCAAGCCCACCGCCGATCCGGCGCGGCTCCAGCCTCCATCCATGGCCCACCGGGCGATCCACGCGGGCGGCCCGAACAGGATCGCCACGGCGATGGGGAAGCCGGCCAGCGCCAGGGCGCCGCCGCGGCCGAACAGCTCGCGCACGTTATAGGGCACACCCGGGGCTTCCGCCGCCAGGAAGGCGATCCCGAGCAGGATTCCATAGGCCAGGAGGAATGGCCCCGCGGTCCGCAACGGGTTCGGCGCGCGCGCCGCAGGCGGCCCCGAGATGTCCGATAATTCGTTCACGGGCACATGGAACCACGCCGCCAGCCGCCGGGGCCAGCCCCGACTTCTCCGCGGTAGTTCTCTTTCCGCTAAGCAACCCCCGAATTCCGCCGATATCTCCCTCGTCACGGCGCGCCTGGGCTCCGGCCATGGAGTCGGGGGCGCCGACGCCGACGGGGGAAGCGAAGACCTTGAACCTAAACGTAGCCATCATCATGCCGGCCGGACCGGAGCGGGATGCTCTGGTCGATCACGTCGCCTCGCAGAAGTGCGCGGTGCAGGTCGCGGATCGTGTGGAGGATTTCCTTGCCCTCGCGGGGGAGGAAATGTGCTCGCTGGCGATTCTCGACTTCGGGAACGGAATCTCGGGGTCCGGCCGATCCAATTCCATGCCCAGCTTCACCGAGCGCCGGGATTCCGTGCGGCGACTCAAGGAGCGCTGGCCGCGGATGCAGTTGGCGGCCTGGCTCGACCGATCCTACGCGGCCGAAGCAGCCGAGATGAACGAGCTCGGCATCCGCAACGTGTACCTGAAGCCGCTGCGCTACGAGGCGGTCGACGGCCTGCTGAAGGCCGCGGGCAAGAGCGCGAGCCAGCAGGCGCGCGAACAGCGCGAGACGTCGCGGGTGATCGAAGAATTCCGCTTCGAGCGCATCCTGGGCGAGAGCCCGTCGTTGCGCCACGCGATCGAGCTCGCCCAATCGGTCTCGCTCTCCAGCGCGACGTCGGTTCTGATCCTCGGCGAGAGCGGCGTGGGCAAGGAACTCTTCGCCCGCGCCATCCACGGCGAGAGTCCGCGCGGAAAGGGTCCCTTCCTCGAGATCAACTGCGCGGCCATTCCGCGCGAATTGCTCGAGAGCGAGCTCTTCGGCCACGAGAAGGGCGCCTTCACCGACGCGACGCAGCAGCGCGTCGGGCTCTTCGAGGCGGCCGAAGGCGGCTCGGTCTTCCTGGACGAGGTGGGCGAACTTCCCCTCACGCTCCAGGCCAAGCTGCTGAAGTTCCTCGACATGAAAGTCGTCCGTCGCGTCGGCGGCACCCGCGACATTCCGGTCGACGTGCGCATCCTCGCCGCCACGAACCGCGACATGTCGGACGCGGTGCAGCAGGGGCGTTTCCGCGAAGATCTCTACTACCGTTTGAACGTCGTGCCGATCGTCGTGCCGCCGTTGCGGGACCGCGGCGCCGACGTCGTGCTCCTGGCGCGTGCGGCGTGCGAGCGCGTGGCGCGGAAGCTGGGACGGGAAGCCCGCCTCACGGCCGCCGGAGAGCGTGAGCTTTCCCGGTACGCGTGGCCCGGCAACGTCCGCGAGCTGGGGAACGTCATCGAGCGTGCCGTGCTGCTGACCAAGACGGCTGAAATCGGCCCCAGCGAACTGTCGCTTCCACGCGTCGGCGCGGTGGGGCAGGGCGACGGGCTGACCCTGTCCGATCTCGGACTTCGATTCCCGGCGGAAGGGCTGCCGCTCCAGGCGCTGGAGAAGGCGGCCATCCAGGGCGCGCTGGACCGCACCGGCGGAAACGTCGTCGAGGCCGCGAAGCTGCTTCAGGTCGGTCGCGGCAGTCTGCGTTGCAAGATGCGGCGCCACAAGATCGATCGAACCGAGCCGCGCCCCGCGACGGCGACCCCCACGCCGACGGCGCCCGAGCTCAGTCGCGCCTAGTATCTGCACGTTTTACCGCGTCCGGCGCCGATGCCGCGCTGGCCGGCCCGCTTGACACCCCCCCCTCCGCCTCGTAGCCTCAAGATGTTTTCCGAACCCCTTGGCCCCTTTCCGCGTCCTTATTCGAGGTACCGGTGACCCAGGATGTGAAGTCGCTTTCGGACGAAAAGCTCGTGGAACTGGCGCAGGCCGACGACGAGCGTGCGTTCGAGGAGCTGGTGGGGCGGTACGAGACGAAGGTCTACAGCCTCAGCATCAAGATGCTCCGGAACCCTCAGGACGCCGAGGACGTGCTGCAGGACACGTTCTTGCGGGCCTATCGCGGGCTCAAGTCGTTCAAGGGAAACTCGACCTTCTCGACTTGGATCTACCGGATCACCGCGAATTCGGCGCTGATGAAGCTTCGCAAGAAGCAGCTGCCGACCGTCTCGATCGAAGACGCGGACGAACGCGATGCGCCGATCAACATCCCCGACTGGGCGCCGGGACCCGTGGAACAGTTGCTGAACCAGGAGACCCGCGAGGCGATGCAGGACGCGATCGAATCCCTTCCCGCCGAATTCGGACAGGTGTTCGTGCTTCGGGACGTGGAAGGACTTTCGAACGCCGACGTGGCGGAGATTCTCGATCTATCGGTGGCGGCGGTGAAGTCCCGGCTGCACCGCGCCCGCCTGAAGGTCCGCAACCGGCTGATGCACTTCTTCAACGATTCGCGCTCGCGAGGACCCATGGGAGCCCGACCATGATGACCTGCAAGGAGATCCTCGAGTCCCTTTCCTCCTACGTCGATGCCGACCTCAAGAAGGAAATCGTGGTGGAGATGGAACGGCACATCGGGAAATGCTCGGAGTGCCGCGCCGAATTCGACACCCTCACGATGACCCTCAAACTCTACAAGCACGTGGACGACACCCCCGTACCGAGCGATTGCCACGATCGCCTCATCAAGGTTCTCAAGCTCGAGAAGATGAAGGCGAAGCCCACCGACGCCAGCAGCGACGGTACCCCCGAGGTCTGATTCTCGGGCAAGGGGGGACCCCGCGACGCGACGCATACAGCTCTTCCGCCCCCAGAACCAACTAGGCGACCTGCTCCTCACCGTTCCGGCGATCCGCGCGATCCGAGAGCGCCATGCCGGAGCCCACATCACGCTGATCGTCGGACGCCAGAACGCCGCCGCCGTAGGGGGGCAGCCGTGGGCGGACCGGATCCGGATCGTCGATACACGGAACTTCCTCGGTGTCGTGCGGACGGGGTTCCGTCCGGGGCGGCGTCCCGACGCGGCCGTCTTCTTCTCGACCGTCTCCTACTCGCGAAGCAGCGCGATGCTGGTCGCCTGGTCGCGCGCGCGGGAGCGCATCGGATTCGACCCCGCCCGATGGGGCGAGCGCGACGGCGCGGGCCTGACGCGATCGGTACCCTACCCGGAGGGTGTCCTGCACCAGTCGGAAGTCTCGATGACGCTGGCCCGCGCCCTTGGAGCCGACACGATGCCCCCGCCACCGTATTTCGTTCCCGACCCGGAGCTCGCGGCACGGGCCCCCGCAGGCGTCGTCTACCTCCATCCCGGGGCGGGGAAACCCAAGAACCGATGGCCGTCCGAGCGCTTCGCGACCGTGGCGAGCGGGCTTCTTGCCCGCGGCCGTGACGTCCAACTCATCGAGGGCCCCCAGGACGCGGGAACCTCGGCCGCCGTCTGCGCCGCGCTGGGGCGGTCGCTCCCGGTCGTGCGGGGCGAGACCATTCCACAGTTGGCCGCGCGCTTCGCGCGCGCCGCGCTCTACGTCGGGAACGACACCGGTCCCCTGCACTTGGCCGGGGCGGTGGGCGCCCCGACGGTCGGCATCTACGGCTGGACCGATCCGATCGAGTGGGCCCCGGTGGGGAAATGCGTCCGTTCGGTGCGGGCGAACGACGCCACGCTCGAATCGATCCAGCCGGCGTCGGTGCTCGACGCGGCGCTTCCGCTCCTGGAAGGGGCGCGAGCGGAGGAGCGATGCGCGTCCGCCTGAGACCCCGGCTCGCCTCCTGGTGGCCGATCCCCGCCGGCGCGCTCCTCGGGGTGCTCCTGCCGCTTGCCGCCGGGGCCGCGCCGGCGCGCGCCGCCGGCACGGCGCCCGCCCGCCCGCCCGCCGCCGAGGAACAGACGCTCCTCCACCGCGAGGCGACGCGCGACACGACGGGAATCGCCGCGCTTCTGCGCCCGCCGGCGGCCGCCGTGGTGCGCGCGCGCGCGGCACGCGCGCTCGGGCACATCGGCGATCGCGGAAGCGCACCGGCTCTGATCGGCGCGCTGCGGGACCCCGCGGCATCCGTGCGACGGGAGGCGGCCTTTGCGCTCGGCCTCGCCGCCGACTCGACCGCCGTTCCCGCGCTGGCGGGCGCGCTCCTCCGCGAGCGCGATCCGGCCGTCCGCGTGACGATCGTGACCGCGCTCGGCTACCTCGGAGCCCACGACGCGGCCCCGTCCCTGGCGACGGCGATTCGCTCCCAGCGTCCCGCGGAGCGGCAGGCCGCCGCCCTGGCGGCCGCCCGCGTTCGCGACTCGACCCTCGTCGATCCGCTGCTGCGCGTCGTTCGGGACAAGCGCGCCGAGACGCGGTGGCGACTGGCCTACGCGCTCGGCCGTATCGGGGACGTCCGCGCCGCGCGCGCGCTGCGCACGCTCTCGTACGATCGGGACGCCGTCGTGCGCGCGTTCGCGGCGCGCGCCCTTGGCGAGGTTCGCGACTCCTCGTCGACCGCGCGTCTGGGCGCCCTGATGCACGACGGCGCCTGGCGCGTGCGGGTCAACGCGGCGCAGGCGCTCGGCGCGCTCGGCATCGCCCGCGAGGTGCGGAGTCTGCTGCCGTTCCTGGTCGACGCGCATCCACACGTTCGCTGGCAGGTGGCCGTCTCGCTGGGCCAGCTCGGGGATTCGATCGCCGTGCCGGCGTTGACCAAGGCGCTCGATGATTCCGCGAGCGGCGTGGTCCAGGCCGCGGCGGTCGCGCTCTTGAAGATTCGCGGCGATCGCGCGGTCCCCGACGCGGCGGCCGCGCTCGACCGGCTCCCCTCCTACCTGCGCGCGGTCCTCGCCGACGCGCTGGGCGACGTGGAGGGGCCCGCCGCCCGGGACCTCCTGTTCGCGCGGGCGGCCGACACGTCGGATCCGCCCACGGCGGCGGGCGCGATTTCCGGCCTCGGGCGACGGCCGGCGTGGGGGGACGCGTCCCTGCCCCTGCTTCGGCCCCTTCTCGGCGATCGCGACTTCACCGTGGTGTGCGCGGCGGCCGAGGCGCTGGGCGCCCTGGGCGACACCGCCGCGGTGCCGGCGCTGGCGGCGCTCTTCGACCGGACGTTCACGACGCAGGACGACGACGTGCGCACGTCGTCCGCCACGGCGCTGGCGGCGCTGAAGACCCCCGCGGCGCTCCAGGCGCTCCGCGCCGCGCGCCGCGATCGCGATCACCGCGTGCGGGCGATCGTCGCCGGCGCGCTCGGCTGGCCGGCCGATTCGGTCGCCAGCGCCCCCGCGGCGGAGTTGAAGTCCCGCGCCACGCCGCGCACGGCGGCCAGGCGCCTCACCGCGATCGTCACCACCGCCCGCGGAGACATCACGCTCGCCCTCGACCCGAACGCGGCGCCCGAGAACGTCGAGAATTTCGCCTCGCTCGCGCGCGTCGGGTATTTCAACGGCATTTCGTTCCATCGGGTGGTCCCGAATTTCGTCGTGCAGGCGGGCTGTCCCCGGGGTGACGGCTGGGGAGGCCCCGGCTACGCGATTCCGTGCGAGTACAACGACAAGCCCTACGGCACGGGCACGGTCGGCATGGCGCTGGCGGGGAAGGACACGGGGGGGAGCCAGTGGTTCATCACCCTCTCGCCGCAGCCGCGCCTCGAGGGCCGCTACACCGTGATCGGATCGGTGGCCTCGGGGATGGACGTCGTGGAGCGGATCATGCCGGGGGATCTGATTCTGGAAGTTCGCGTCCGGTAGGTCGACCCGGGCGACGCCGGGGCCGACTCAGACGATTCCGACCACCAGCCGTTCCAGCATCGCCTTCAGCGGTCCCGCGGCGCCCACCACCGCATCCGTCACGTCCTCGTGCCGGAGCCGCGCGGGCGACCGGCCGGCCGCCCAGTTCGTCACGCAGGAGATCGCGATGCAGGGGAGCCCCAGGCGGGTGGCCGCCACGGCTTCGGGGGCGGTGGACATGCAGACGAGATCGGCGCCCCATCGCTCCAGCATCGCGATCTCCGCCGGCGTTTCGTAGGAAGGGCCGAGCATGACGCCCAGCACGCCCCGCTGGAGCGGCACGCCGGCCAGCGCCGCCGCGCGCACCGCCTTCGCCATCAGCTCCGGATCGTAGACCGGCCGGGTCGCGTCTCCGCGACCGGTTGCCGCCGCGCCGCCGCCGCGCCCGGCGCGCATGCTTGGGTCGATCCTCCACTGAAGATCCACGTGCGAATCGATGAGGGCCAGGGTGCCGGGCGCCATGCGCGGCGCGATCCCCCCCGCGGCGTTCGTCAGGATCAGCGCTTTCACGTCCAGCGCCGCGAGGAGGCGCACCATGCGCGTGACCGTCTCCGGCTCGTGCCCCTCGTAGAGATGGCTGCGTCCCTGGGCGATGGCGACCGGACGTCCCGACCAATGGCCCAGCAGCAGGCGTCCCTGGTGACCCGCCACGGTCGAGCGGGGGAGGCCCGGGATGGTGTCGTAGGAGAGATCCGCCTTCCACGCCGTCCCCTCGGCGATCACGCCCAGGCCGCTGCCGAGAATCAGCGCCGCCCGAGGCACCATGGTCGTCCTGCGTCGCACGACCGCCACGGCGCGCTCGACGTCGAACGGAGCGGACGCGGCGCCCGCCGCGTCCCGGTGCGCGGGGGCGCCGGGTCTCACAGCGTGTCCGGATCGACGCGCGCTTGCCGCCCCGCCGCGATCCGGAGCGCGCGCCGCGAAAACAGGACCAGGTAGAGGAGCGCGAGCACGAACGGCGCCAGCTCGAGGAGCGCGGCCTGGGGCCCCGTCGCGCCCCCGTACGGCCGGAGCGTTCGCAGGATGGCCGGACCCACGGAAAGCAGGAGCGCGGGGGCGAAGGACCACCGGCCCGCGATCGTGCACGCGAGGGCGAGGATCCCGATCGCGACCGGAGGCGTCTCCGCGCCGCGAAGGAGAATGCCCGCCGCGGGCAGCACGAAGAGCGAGCCCACGGCCAGGCCGATCAGGCGTGTCCTCGTGGCGCTCGCGCGGGGGAGACGGAGCGACGGCGTTTCCCCGAACGCCCGCAGGCGAAGCCCGAACGGCGTGCGCCAGTGGAGCCACGCCCCCAGCGCGATCAGGAACGGCACCGCCAGCAGCCACGGGTTCGCGATCAGATCCTCGGCGTACGTCCCGTCGAAAACCGTTCCCCGGATCAGCCCCGGCTGCGGCACATCGGTCATCAGCGCGTGGGGTCCTTGTCGCATCAGGAGCCCCAGCGCCCCGACGGCTGCCAGGCTCGCGGCGAACGACCCGACCGCGGGATCGGCGCGCACCAGGCGGAGCGCCGCGCCGGTCAGCAGCGCGTAGAGCAGCACCGCGCCCGCGGCGATGCCCGACGCCGCCAGGTAGGAGCCCGTGGCGTC
>QJVW01000133.1 GCA_003235575.1 Candidatus Eiseniibacteriota bacterium
CCCATCGCCTGGTAGAGGACTCCGGAGTAGAAATCGACATTCGGGCAGATTCGTTTCGCCCCGAGATGTTCGGCGACGATCGTCTCGACCTCCTGCGCGATGGGCAGCAGCGGATCGCCCCCGCGCTTGGCGATGGCCTGCTGCGCCAACTGCTGCAGCACCAGCGCCCGCGGATCCTTCACCCGGTAGATCCGGTGGCCGATGCCCATGATCTTTTGCTTGCGGCGGATCAGATCCTCGATGGTGGGTCGCACCTGCTCCACCGAGCCGATGTTCTTCAGCATGTGGATCACCTGCTCGTTCGCGCCGCCGTGGAGCGGGCCCGTGAGCGCGCCGATCGCCGACGAGACGACGGTGTAGGGATCGGCGAGCGTGGAGCCGGTGACCCTCCCGCCGAAGGTGGACGCGTTCATCGAGTGCTCGGCGTGGAGGATGAAGCAGATATCCATGATGCGCGCCATGTCCGCGTCCGGGGCCTCGCCCGTCAGCATGAAGAGAAAATTCCCCGCATGTCCCAGTTCCGGATTGGGCGGAATGTAGTCCTTGCCGTGGCTCAGCCGGTGAAACGCCGCGACGAGCGTGGGGGCCTTCGCGATCAGGCGGACCACCGAGTTGTATCGATCCTCCGCGTTCAACGGATCACGATCGGGGTAGAACATCCCGAGCGCGGCGATGGACGCCTGCAGGGCCTCCATCGGATGCCCCGTGTCGGGCAGGCATTTCAGGAGATCGATCAGGCGGAACCGGATGTCCCGGTTCGCTGCGATGTCCCGCGTAAACTTTTCGAGCTCCACCTTGCTCGGGAGCTTCTCGAAGAGGAGCAGGTAGGACGTTTCCTCGAACGTGCTCCGCTCGGCGAGGACCTCGATGGGAATGCCCCGATATTCCAGGACTCCCTCGTCGCCGTCGATCCAGCAGATGCTGGACTTGGCCGCGGGGACACCGTCGAGTCCGGGGACATAGGGGACGGGCGGAGGGCCCGTTTGCGGCGCGGCAGGCGCGGTGCGATCCGGCATGTTCATACCTCCGATGTCGCGGCGCTGCCGCGGGTCGTTTCAGGGTAGTCGCGCGGGTGAATGCGATGCGTGGTGCGAACCGTTATTGTGCGTGCTCCCGCGGCCGGAATCAACGCAGGACGATGGTTCCGACCGAAGCGCGCGGTTCGCGGCGGCCTAGCGACCGCGTTTCTTCGGCGCGGCGGGCGCGAGCGCCTGGATTCGCTTGATCCCCGCCGGATCGTCCGCCAGCAGTCCCGCCGGGACGAGCCTCGGCACCAGATCCACCCACCGACGTTCCTTGGCGAACACCTTTCGGAAGAGCGGGGTCGCGTCCTTCTCGCGTCCCAGTTTCCAGAGCGCCGCCGCCTGCCAGAACATGATCTCCGTGTTCTCGGGCGCCATGCGCGCCGCCGCGGAGTAGGCGTTCATCGCCTCCTCGGTCTTTCCCTCCGTGATCAGCGCATCGCCTTCGTCCACGCTGCGGTACGCGCGCCACAAGGTCACCAGCCGCCGCAGCTCCACGATCGGCTTGGGGTGATCTTCGACGCGCAGGTCCAGCACGCGGTCCGCCCACGGTCGATTCGACCGCTTTCCCTTCACGATGACCATGGCGGCCGATTGCTGCCCCCGGATGTCGCCCCCCGCCCGTTGGCCCGCTTCAAGGGCGTCCAGAAGCCGCTCGGCCAAATCTCCCTTCGAGGTCTCGTAGGCCTTGGCCATGGCGGGCCAGACCTTGGCGTTCGCCATCAAATTGGCTTGGACGCTGTACTGCGCTCCCACCTGGTCGCCCGCCTCGGCGATGCACCGGTCGCCCGTGTGAACGGCGACCGTTCCGTTCGCATCGATCATCGCCACCTGGCGGACGTCGCGATACTGGTCCTGGCTGAGCAACTCGTCCAGCGCGCGCCTGGCGGAGCGGCCGTCCCGCATGAGGTGGAGCCCCTTCGGGCCGTAGCTCACCTCCACCAGGGACTGCGTGGCGACCGCGCCGATTCCGGGCTCGGCCCATGGCACGATCGGACCAACCGAGAAGTAGTGCGACTGGACGGCCACCCCGATATCGCCCGTGACGGAGTCCCGGGCCACGATGGAGAAGGTGGCCTTCGCCGGCGTGGCAGCCAGGGCAAGCGTCGCCAAACAGATCCACGGAAGGGCATTGCGTCGGACGACCTGAAGCACGAGATCCTCCTCACGATCGGTGTCGTGTCTCCGGTCCGCGGCGGCGGCGGACTCTGAGCGAATTCGCCCACGTTATGGGCGGTCTTCCCCGGATCGAGCCGGGGCGAGGCCTCAACCCTCAATGGCCGGACCCAGCCACCTTATAATTGATTGCACAACAATGCGTTGCAGCCTCCTCGGCAGCCACGCTTCGTTGTGCCCGAGGCGCGATTCCTGCATACTAGGGCTCGCGTCCGTATGGTGCAACGTCGCTCGTCAACCAACTAGGTGGGTCAACACATATGGCGCGCCAATCGACGACTCGAAGCCTCATCGCCGCTCCACTTCTCGCGCTCCTGCTCGTCGGCGCTTCCGCCGCACCCGCCAGCGCGATGTGGGCGACGTTTGGAAGCCCTGCCTCCCTGGCCGATTCCAACCAGGTGCTGCCGAAATCGATTCCCGACGGGGCCGGCGGCCTGTTCCTCGTCTGGGAAGACTATCGGAACGGTGACGCCGACGTCTTCGCCCAGCACCTCGATCCCGCGGGCGCCCCGCTCTGGGGAACCGATGGAACCCCCGTGATCGTCCGCGCGGGCAACCAGGAATCGCCCGTTCTCGCCACGGACGGCGCCGACGGCATCGTCGTCGCCTGGCAGGACACGCGCAGCGGCGTGTACGACATCTTCGCCCAAGCCCTCGACGCAAGCGGAGCGCCTCGCTGGGCCGCCGACGGCGTGGCCGTGTGCACGGAGTCCGGCGCCCAGGTGCTTCAGGTGGCGACGCCCGATGCCTCCGGCGGCGCCATCATCGGCTGGCGGGATACCCGGAATGGGAACAGCGACATCTTCGCGCAGCGCGTGGATCATGGCGGCGGGACGCTCTGGACCGCCGGCGGCGTGGCGGTGTGCGATACCATCGGCACGCAGGACGACGTTCGAATCCTGGGCGACCAACTCGGCGGCGCGTTCCTCATGTGGCGCGACCGACGCAAGGGGATCTTCACGTCCGACAATGACATCTTCGCGCAGCGCCTCGATGAAAACGGCGTGATCCAGTGGACGAAGAACGGCGTGCCCGTCACGACGGCCGCGGGGTCGCAGGCCGAGGCGGTGATGGTCTCGGATGGACGGTATGGCTTCATCGCCACCTGGCTCGACCAACGCGGCGTCTCCGACGACATCTACGCACAGCGCATCCGGCCCGACGGCACGGCGGCGTGGGCCGCGGATGGCGTCCTGGTCAGCGGCGCCTCCGGAACCCAAGCGAAGCCCCTGATCGCCGAGTCGGGAACCGCCGGCGCCGTGATCGCGTGGACCGACGCCCGCACCAGCGCCCGCACCGATGTCTACGCGCAAACCGTCGATAGCCTCGGAACCCGTCAGTGGGCCCCGGCGGACGGCGTGGTGGTGTGCGACGCCGACAGCTCGCAAGTCGCCGTCACCATCGTCTCCGATGGTCTGGGCGGCGCGATCGTCGGCTGGGACGACGATCGCGCGGGATTCCGCGAAGTCTTCGCCCAGCGCGTCAACAGCAGCGGAGCCGTCCAGTGGGCGGCGCTTGGATTGAAGATCGGAACCGGCGCGGGGCAACGAAATCTATCGTCCGCGTCCACCGACGGCTACGGCGGCTGCGTCTTCGCCTGGGAAGACTTCCGCAGCGGCGCGAACTCGGACATCTACGCGAACCGCATCACCTCGGTCGGAACCGGTGTCGCGGCGCCCGCGGCTCCCGCCGCCTTGGTCCGTCTCGATCCGGCGCGTCCCAACCCCTTCAATCCCCACACGACGCTTTCGTTCCAGATCGACCGCGCGGGCCCCGTCCGCCTGGCGCTCTTCGACCTGCAGGGACGTCTGGTGCGGGAGTTGGTCCGCGGCGACCGGTCCGCCGGTCGGCATGAGGTGCCGTGGGACGGTCTGGACGGTCGCGGCCGGGCCTGCGCGTCGGGCGTCTACTTCGCCCAACTGTCGGCCTCGGGGGTTCGTGAGCGTACGACCCTCACGCTGCTCCGCTAACCGAAGCACGCGGAAGGGGATTGGCCCCGGGGAGCACGCCCGCCCCCCGCTTGACTCGGGGCCTTGAAAAAGGTATCTTTCGTCCCCGACAATTCGGCAGGCAACTTTTCTCGCCGGCAGTGCCCCACTTTCGACCGTCCCATGAGGCAGCGTGGATCTATTCTCGAAGTGCGAGTCCTTCACGGAACATCGTCTGGCTCAGAAGGCGGGGATCTATCCCTACTTCCTGCCGATCGCCGAAAACCACGGGACGGAGGTCACGATCAACGGCCGCCGTCTCATCATGGCGGGGTCGAATAACTACCTCGGCCTGACGAAACACCCCAAGGTCATGGCCGCCGCCGAAGACGCGCTGCTGCGTTTCGGAACGTCGAACAACGGCTCGCGTTTCCTGAACGGCACCCTCGAACTCCACGTCGAACTGGAGCGGCGCCTCGCCCTGTTCATGCGCAAGGAAGCCGCCCTCGTCTATTCCACGGGATACCTGACGAATCTCGGAAGCATCTCCGCCCTGATCGACAAGGGCGATGCCGTGGTCCTCGACAAGGACGCGCACGCCTGCATCGTGGACGGCGCCCGACTCGGGTACGGTGACGTGAAGCGGTTTCGCCACAACGACGTTCGCGACCTGGAGCGCGTGCTGTCGAGTCTTCCCGCGAAGGCCCCGAAATTGGTCGTCGTGGACGGTCTCTACAGCATGGAGGGGGATATCGCGCCCCTTCCCGACATCGTTCGCCTTTGCCGGGAGTTCGGCGCGCGCCTCCTCGTGGACGACGCCCACGGCATCGGCGTTCTGGGCTCCCGCGGCGCCGGCGCCTGCGACGAGCAGGGCGTGGAGGACCAGGTCGATCTGGTCATGGGCACCTTCAGCAAGTCCTTCGCCTCGCTCGGCGGCTTCATCGCGGGCCCCCGCATCGTGCTGGACTATCTGCGGCACCACGCGCGCGCCATGATCTTCAGCGCGAGCATCACACCGTCGAGCGTGGCCGCCGCGTTGGCGTCGCTGGACGTGATCGAAAGCGAACCGCAACTGCGGGTGCGGCTCAAGGCGATCGCGGACAAGATGCGTTCCGGATTCAAGGCGCAGGGCCTGGAGGTCGGCTCCGGCCAGAGCACGCCCATCGTCCCGATCTTCATTGGAGACCGCCTGAAGACGATGCAGGTTTGGCGAAAGGTCCTGGACAAGGGCGTCTTCGTGAACGCGATCGTCGTCCCCGCGGTCCAGCCCGGCCGGGATCTCCTCCGCACGTCCTACATGGCCACGCATCAGGACGAGCAGCTCGACACGATCCTCCGGGTGGTGGACGAAGTCCGCCGGGAAGTCGGGCTCGAGCTGGTCCCCAAGGCCAGCTAGCCGCGCCCCCCACCGTGGACATCGTCCCGGTCGAAGGCCCTCGAGAACTCTCCCGCTTCATCCACGTTCCGTACGACATCTATCGCGGCGATCCGAATTGGGTCGCGCCGCTGATCGGCGACGAGCGCATCCGCCTCACGCCGGGTAAGAATCCTTTCTTCGAGCACGGGGAGGCGGCGCTGTTCCTCCTGCGCGACGGTGCCCGCTTCGTGGGTCGCGTGGCCGCGTCGGTGGATCGAAACCACGACCAAACGCACGGCGAGCGGCAGGGCGCCTTCGGCTTCTTCGAGGCGCCGTCCGCCGAGGGCGCGGCCGCGCTCCTCGGCGCCGCCGAGGCGTGGGTGCGGGGAAAGGGCGCCGCGATCGCGCGCGGGCCCCTCTCCTTCTCGACCAACGACGAGTGCGGCCTCCTGGTCGAGGGATTCGACCGCCCGCTGCCGCTCCTCACGCCCTACAACCCGCCCTCCTACGGCGCGTGGATCGAGGCGGCGGGCTTCCGGAAGGCGAAGGACCTTCTCTCCTTCTCGATCGCCGGCCCCTACACGACCCCCGCCGCGTACTACCGGATCGCGCAGATGGCGCGGCGGCGCGCCCGCGTGACCACGCGGCCGATCAACATGAAGCGGTTCGACGAGGAATTGGCGCTCGTGAAAGAGATCTACAACAGCGCCTGGGAGAAGAACTGGGGTTTCGTCCCGATGACGGACGCCGAGATCGATCACATGGCGGGGCAATTGAAGCCGGCCGTGGTCCCCGACTTCGTCCGCTTCGCCGAAGTGGACGGGAAGGCCGTCGCGTTCCTGCTCTACGTCCCCGACGTGAACGTGGCGTTGAAGCCCGCGCGGGGAAAGCTCTTCCCGTTCGGAATCTTCCACGTTCTCTGGGGGCTGCCGCGCATCCGGGAAGGCCGGCTGATGGCGCTCGGCGTCGTGAAGGAACATCGCCGCACCGGGCTCGCGCCCACGCTGGTCGTCGATCTGAGCGACGCGTTGAACGCCCGCGGATACCGGCATTCCACGATCTCCTGGACGCTCGAGGACAACGACGCGGTGAACGACCTGGCGATCTCGTTCGGCTGCGTGCGAAGCGCCGCGCACCGCCTCTACGAGAAGAGCCTGACGGCGTGAGCGATCCTTCCGCCGCCCAGGGGGCGCTCGCGGTCGTCACCGGCGCGTCGGGGTTCGTCGGCAGCCACGTCGTCGATGCGCTGCTCCGGCGCGGCGCGCGCGTCCGATGCATCCTCCGCCGTTCCTCCTCGCGTCGCTGGTTGGACGGGAAGCCGGTCGAGATCGTCGTCGCCGGCCTCGACGACGCACCGGCGCTCGAGGCCGCGCTCGTTGGCGCCACCTGGATCGTGCACGCGGCGGGAAGGACCAGCGCCCGAAACGCCGCCGAATTCCACGAGGCGAACGTGGGGGGCACCGAACGGATGCTCCGTGCCGCGCTCACCGTGGGGCCGTCGCTTCGCCGCTTTCTCTACGTGTCGAGCCTGGCGGCCTCGGGCCCCAGCCGGGACGGCGCGCCGGTCACCGAGACCTTCATTCCACGACCCGCCTCGGACTACGGTGTCAGCAAACTGAGGGCCGAGGAGCTCGTGCACCAACTGCGCGACCGAATTCCCGTCTGTTCGATCCGACCCCCCGCCGTCTACGGGCCGCG
>QJVW01000027.1 GCA_003235575.1 Candidatus Eiseniibacteriota bacterium
GTTGACGCGAAAGTCCGGAAGCGCGGGCATCGCCGGATCATACCGGTTCCGGGCCCCGCCGTCAGGCGTGAGCCGGATCCTCCGGGGGGCAGGTTGACCGGACTCGGTCCGGCCCGTATCCTCTCGGCTCGCGGTCCCCTCGGCGCCCTCAGCCGACATCGGGACCGACGCTACTTGTGGAGGGATCCGGCGTCCATGGCGTTCTCGAACATTTCCGAGCTCAAGATCAACCACGAAGAGGAGCCGATCCGGCTCTTCAAGTCCGACGTGCTCGAAGCCTTCACGCACATCCATCCCGGCGTGGTGCTGCTGCTCTTCGTGCCGGTGCTCCTCTACTTTCTCTATCGCGGCGTGATCGAGCTCGGCGCCGCCTCGGGACAAGGCGCGGTCGCGCTGGCGTTCGGCGCCGGGTTCCTCGTGTGGACGCTCACCGAATACGTGATGCACCGGTACGTGTTCCACTACGAGCCGACGCATCCGATCCTCAAGTGGATTTGGTATCTGATTCACGGCGTGCACCACGAGCAGCCGCAGTGCAAGACCCGACTGGTCATGCCGCCCATCCTCAGCATCCCGCTCGCGTTCCTCTTCTACGCGCTGTTCCATACCGTGATCGCCGTCGGCCTGAGCGCGCCCGCCTGGGTCGCCCCCGCGTTCGCCGGGTTCATTCTGGGTTACCTGACGTACGACATGCTTCACTACGCGGAGCACCACCTCCCCATGTCGTGGGGCGTCTTGAAGTTTCTGAAGCGATACCACCTGCTCCATCACTTCAAGACGCCCGACGACCGGTTCGGCGTCAGCTCCCCGCTATGGGATGTGGTCTTCGGCACGCTACCGAAGGGCCGCCAGTAGGATCTCGCGGCCCGCGCGCTCCCGCGGCGCCGCACGTGGGAGGGAGCCGTGCCGGTGATTCGTGCCATCCTCGAACGCTTCCGCAGCGTGGTGGAAGGCGTCCAGGATCTGACCCTCTTCACGGTCGAGACGCTCCGCGCCCTCTTCAGCCGCCCGTTCTACCTGCGCGAAACGATTCACCAGCTCCACTTCGCCGCCATCGGCTCCCTGCTCATCGTCCTGGTGTCGGCGCTCGTCGCCGGACAGGCCCTGGCGATCCAGTTGGTTCGGGAGCTGGCGAACTCGGGCGTGAAGGGACAGCTGGGCCACTTCATGGTCATCTCGGTGGTGCGGGCGCTGGGTCCGGTGCTGGTGGGCATGGTGGTCGCCTCGCGCATGTCGGCGGGCATCACGGCGGAGATCGGAGCGATGCGGTCGAGCGACCAGCTCGACGCCCTGGTGGCCTTCGGCACGGACCCCATCCGTCGGCTGGTGGTGCCGCGGGTCATCGCGCTCGTCATCGCGCTTCCGGCGCTCACGATCTTGGGCGACGCCCTAGCGGTGATCGGCGGCGGTTGGGTCGGCCTCCAGTACCATCTCCCGATCGAGAGCTACTATGCGGGCGTGTTCAAGTTCCTGACGCCGAAGAACCTGCTGGTCGGCATGATCAAGCCGTTCGCCTTCGCGGTCCTCATCGCCATCGTGGCGTGCTGGAAGGGCTTTCGTTCCGAAGGGGGCGCCAAGGGCGTCGGCGTGTCGACGACGCAGTCGGTGGTCATCGCGTCGGTCGGCATCCTGGTCACCGACGGCATCTGCACGCGGCTGATCTTCAGGCTCCTGGGATGGTGAGGCGAACCCTTTGATCGAATTCCGCCACGTCGACTTCTCGATCGACGGAAACGCCATCCTGCGCGACGTGTCGTTCTCCGTCGCGCGGGGGCGCACGACCGTGATCCTGGGCCCGTCGGGTTCGGGCAAGAGCACGATCCTGCGCCTCCTGCTCGGCCTCTACCACCCCGACGCCGGTAGCATTTTCGTGGACGGGGTGGACGTGACGCACATCAACGCGTCGCGGTGGCGCGAAATCCGCAGCCGCATGGGGATGGTGTTCCAGCAGGGGGCGCTGTTCGATTCCATGACCGTCGGGGAGAACGTCGGGTACGCCCTTCTGGAGGCGAACGGCGACGACGAGGTGGAGGTGGCGCCCGCGGTGAGGCACTATCTGGAGTTGGTGGGGTTGGACCCCTACCTGATCGACCGGATGCCCGACCAGCTCTCGGGCGGCATGCAGCGGCGCGTCGCGATCGCGCGCGCGCTGGCGGCGCGGGATCCGATGATCCTGCTCTACGACGAGCCGACCACCGGACTCGATCCGCAGAGCGCGGAGCGGATCACCGATCTCATCGTTCAGTTGCGGGACCAGCAGGGAAAGACGGCAATCATGGTGACGCACGACATTCCGGACGCGTTCAAGGTGGCCGACGCGATGACGATCCTCGAGCAGGGTCGCGTCGTGTTCGAAGGCAGCCCGGACGCGCTGATCTCCGTCAGCACCCCGTTCATCAATCAGTTCCTGGCGCCGTTCCGCACGGCGATGGGCGCGGCCAGCCGGCGCTTCGAGGCGGCCACCCGCCGCGGGGCCCCGCCGCGGACCGATCCACAGCGAGGAGGAACGCCGTGAAGCGCACCGGGCGCGTGCCCCTGATGAATCTCCAGATTGGCATCGTCGTGCTCGTCGCGTTCGTCCTGGTGCTCTGGGCGACGGTCCAGTCGGGCTCCTTCAAGATCGGCCGCGAGGAGCAGGTCCGCCTCACCTTCCCCAGCGTCGGAGGCTTGGAGGAGGGCGCCGTCGTGCGCCTGCAGGGCGTGCCGGTCGGCATCGTGCGCAAGATCGGTCTCGCGACGAACGGAAACCGGGTCGAGGCGGTCCTGGGCGTGAAGCCGGGCACGCGCGCGCGGCTCCACCAGGGCGCGGAGGCGCGCATCACGACGGTGGGGTTCCTGGCCGATCCCTACGTCGCGCTGGAGGGAGGGGACGAGTCCGCGCCCGCCATCGCCCGCGACGAGGAGATCGAAACGTTCATCGCGTCCGATCCGACCCAAACGATGGGTCGCGTCGAGGGGATCGCCGACAGCCTGACCGTGCTCCTCGGCTCCCTGAACAAAGCGGGGCGCGAGCTGGCGGCCGGGCGCGGGACGCTGGGCCAGCTGTCCGCGGACGATCGTCTCTACGATTCGCTCGTCGAAATGACCCGGAACGCGAACTCGCTCACGAAGCGGCTGGAGGAGACGCAGTCGAAACTGGCCGATCGCATGGTGTCGATCGTGGGAACGCTCGACACGCTCACGACGGGCTTGCAGCGCGGCGAAGGGAGCGCGGGCCAGCTGCTGCGCGATCGCGAACTCTACGATCGGCTGACCGGCGTCACCGGGCGCATGGACTCGCTCCTGACCGTTGTCGAGGCGGGACGCGGCAACGTGGGCAAGTTGATGGCCGATTCCACGCTCTACGACGATACCCGCGCGCTCGTCGGCTCGATGAAGCGATTGATGGCGGAGATCGAGAAGAACCCCAAGAAGTACCTAAAATTCTCGATCTTTTAGCGCGCCGGCCCGGCCGGCGATCCTACCGGGCCCGAACCATCTTGCGGAGCAGCGTCGCCTCCGCCGTCTCCGCCCGCACCCAGTAGACCCCGCTCGCGACGCGGACGCCGCGTCCGTCGCGCCCATCCCACGTGAGCGGGAGCGCGCCGGCGGGGGCCGTTCCGTCCCAGAGCGTCGCCACCCGGCGCCCGTGCACGTCGTAGACGTCGACGCGCGCCCGCTCGGTGCGGGCCAAGCGCAGCGTGATCGTCGCGACACCCCGGGTCGGATTGGGGCGCGGCGCGTCCATCGCCGCCGGCGCCGCCGGGACGGGCGACGTCGGGGGCATCGGAGACGGCACCAGCGTGCCGTCCCAGACGGCCACGTCGTCCACCGCCGCCTCCACGATTCCCGCGGGCCCGTCGTCCTGGGCGATGAAGCGGACGCGAACCGTCGGCGACGGCGTCACGTAGTCCTTCACGTGGAACGAGTCGAACCGCCAGACGGGGTCGCTTTCGCGTAGCGATCGGACGGTCGCCCAGGAGGCCCCGTCCGCGCTGACCTCCACGAGGAACGAATCGGGGTCGCCCGGGCTGCTCATGTAGTACCAACGCCAGAATCCGATGACGGGATCGTCCATGGCGGAGAGGTCGAGCGGCGGCGACGTCAGCGTCGTGCGTCCGCCGTCGACGTCGTTGTCGGAGACGCCCGAACCCGGGGGGCCGTTCCCCGTGACGAAGCAGTACCCGTTCAACCCCGGCGTGGCGTCGATGGGGGGCGCGACCGGGCCGATCGCCAGCACCTCCACGCCCTCCTCCTCGCCTTCGTGTTGGGGCGCGGGCCGCGCGATGAAGCGGGCGGGCGCCGCGGCGCCCGACGGGGGCGCCGCGTACGTTCCGTAGGGAATGGCCCGCTCCCAGACGCCCTGGGACGCGTGATCGCCCGTCGCGAAGTACGACCAGCCCCGGTCGACGTCACACGAGTCGTACCAGGCGGCGGGCAGCAGTTCCCAATCGTCGGTGCGATCGGCGCCCGCCTCGACCACGATGTCCCGTTCGACGGGGGCGTAGCCGGCGCGAAGGCAGGTCGCGCGGTAGGACCCGACGGGCACGGCGCCGGCCTCGTAGCGGCCCGCGGCGTCGCTCACCCCGCGCCACGGCGCACCGGGCGGCGACACGACGGCCGCGGCGACGGGGGCCCCGTCGTCCGCGCGAACGACCATGCCGGCGACGGGCGAAGCGGCCGCCGGCAACAGCGTCACCGCATGCGTGGCGCGGGAGCCGCGGGTGACCGTCAGCGGCAACGAGACCGTCGTGAATCCGAATTTCGCGATCCGGAGAACGTGCGCGCCGGGCGCGAGCGCCAGGCGCGCGTACCCACGGACCTGCGTGCGCGTGGAGTCTCCTCCGCCCGCCCCCCCCGGCGGCACGGCCGCGCCGACGCGCACGACATCGGCGTCCCGAACCGGATTCCCCATGCCGTCCGTCACGTCCACGCGAACCGTGCCGTAGTCGGGATCCGCGCGGAACACGAAGAGACCCCCGGTGATGTCGCTGGCGATGAACGTTCCGGACGGAAACATGGCCACGTCCCACACGCCGCGGAACCCGCCGGAGAAGCCGCCGTACGTGTCGTACCAGCCCCACTCGGCGGGCAGGGAGGGCTCGGCCACGTCGAACAGGCGAACCCCCTCCGTGTACCAGGCGACGAAGGCGGTGTCGGCCTTGACGTGGACGTTGTGCACGATGGCGAGCGGGTTGACCGCCACCTCTTCCGTCAGCGCGTGGACGAACGGAGACGCCATGTCGAATACCTTGAGGGTGCTGTAGTTTCGCTCATCGCACAGGTAGAGCCACCGTCCGTCGCGCGACGTCTCGCCGCTGTGGGTCGCCGCGTTCGGATACGACCACGACGTGATTTCCCGCGGCGTGTAGGGATCGGAGACGTCGAACATCCGCGCGACGCCGCTCTGGATGCAGGAGGCGTACAGGGTGTCGTTCCGCACCCACGAGTCGTGCACGTAGTCGAGTCCGTAGACGCTGAGTTCTTCCGGCTGCTCCGGGTTGTCCAGGGACAGGAGACGCATGCCGGCCTGAAACTGATTGAGCCGCGTGCCGTTCGCGATGAGGATCGCCCGGGGGACGTCGATCGCCAAGGTGTGCGCACGGTTGAAGTTCGTGGCGTACGTTCCGACCAGCACCGGATGCTCCGGGTCGGTCATGCGCACGATCTGGATCCCCCCGCCGACCGCCTCCGTCGCGATGTAGATCCACTGGCGGTACGACTTCATCTCCCGCCAGTTGCTGACGTAGCCGGGGATGAACGCCACCTCGTAGGGCGCCGAGGGATTCGTGATGTTGACGATCGAGGTGCCGGTGACGGTGCCGACGACCGCGTACTCGCGTCCGTCCGGGTGCACGTAGGCCGTGCACGCCGAATAGATCTCCTGACGGGCGATGTGGGCGAGAAGCGATACGTTGCGGGCGATGGGCGGGCTCGCCGCGGAGGTTGCCGCCGGAAGCGCGACGGCCGGCATGGCGATGATCCCGACGGCCATGGCGACTCGGAGCGCGCCGCGAACGGAACGAAGGGCTGGGTGCACGCGGGAATCCTCCGCGCCGCGCCGGCGCCGGCCTTCCACCGGGCGGGGACGATCAGTCTACACCCAGCGCGCCTCTCGATACCAGGCCACCGCCCGCCGGAGCCCCTCCTCGAGCGGAACACGGGGAGACCACCCCAGGGTGGATCGAATCTTCGCCGAGGAGCAGATCCAGTCGCCGGCTCCGATTTCCCGCAGCTTCCTGCGGGACAGAAACGCCGCCCGGCCCGTGAGCCCACCCCACGCCTCCCCCACCAGCGCCGCCGCGGTCAGCAGCCACCCCGGCGGACGGAGCGGGATCGCCCACGTGCCCATCGCGGCCATCGCCGCCCGGCCCAATCGGTCGTAGTCGCAGACATCGGGTTCGCTGACGAAGAAGACCTCGCCCAGGGCCCGATCGTCCTCCAGCGCGGCGACCATCGCGTCGGCGAGGTCCTCGACGTAGACCATCGAGAATCGCCCGCCCGGCCGCAGTTCCGGCCGCAGGTGCCACCGAAGCGCCAGGAACACCTTGAGCGTCGCCTCGTCGCGCGGCCCGTAGACGGCGGGGGGTCGGATCGAACAGACGGGAATTCGGTCGCGCAGTTGGTGCACGAGCTCCTCGGCCCTCAGTTTGCTGACACCGTAGTCCGAGGCGGGTCGTGGAATGAAAGTCTCGGTGACCGGCGCGCCGTCCCGGCTGGGGCCCGAGGCCGCCAGGCTCGACACGTAGAGAAAGCGGCGAAGCGACGGCCCCACGGTGAGCGCGGCGCGGAGCATCCGTTCGGTGCCCCCCACGTTCGCCTCGTGGAATTCCGCGGCGTTTCGGGCGCTGGTCCTTCCCGCCGCGTGCACGATCCAGGCGGCGCCGGCGAGCGCGGTTTCGAGCGCCGGGGCGTCGTCGAGGCCGGCGACGACGATCTCGACCGGCTTCCCTTCCAGCCAGCGACGCGAGGAGGAACGGCGGAGGATGCATCGAACGCGGGCGCCGCGCCGAAGCAGCGCATCGACGATGTGGCTGCCGACGAACCCCGACGCGCCGGTGACGACCGCGAGCGCGTCCTGGGGTGTGGAGGAACCGCTCACGCCGTCAGGCTCTTCTCGTAGATGCGGTGCGCGGCGCTTCGCACGC
>QJVW01000145.1 GCA_003235575.1 Candidatus Eiseniibacteriota bacterium
ACAACCACTTCGCTGATAGGCTCAGGAACCGGTTCGCCGTGGCGAGAGTGGCGGAACTGGCAGACGCGCGGGACTTAGGATCCCGTGGGGAAACTCGTGGGGGTTCGACTCCCCCCTCTCGCACCAAACCGTTCACGAGGAGAAACGGGTGAAGGTAGACGTTCGCGACGCGGGTCCCTGGCGCCGGGTGCTGGCCATCGAGGTTCCGCCGGAGGAGCTGCGTAAGGACTACGACGCGGCGCTGGAAGAGTACGGCCGGAAAGCCGCCCTGCCCGGCTTCCGGAAGGGAAAGGCCCCACGATCCATGCTGGAGGCCCAATTCGGGCACTCGCTGGAGCAGGAAGTCCTGGAGCGAGCGGTGCGCCGCTCGTATCAGGATGCGATCCGGGAGAAGGGGCTGGATCCCGTGGAGTATCCGGCCATCGACAAGATCTCCTACGAGAAGGGGAAGCCGCTCTCGTACGAGGCGGCGGTCGACGTTCGCCCTCAGATCACGCCCAAGGACTACACCGGCCTCCTGATGGAATCGCGGGAGACCGCGGTCACGGACGAGGAGGTCGACAAGGCGCTCGAGGAACTGCGCCAGCGCGCCGCTTCGTGGGAGCCGGTGGACCGCGCCGCCACCGACGTGGACGCGCTGCTGGTCGACTACGTGCGCCTCAACGCGAAGGGAAAGCCGATCCACAAGTCCGAGCAGACCGACGCGCTCGTGGAACTTGGGGGGGAAGGGCTCCTGCCCGAGTTCAAGGCGAACCTCCAGGCCCGCAAGGCCGGCGACGCCGTCCGATTCGACGTCACCTATCCCGCGGAGTTCGGCAACGAAGAACTTCGGGGACGAACGGCGACATTCAGTGTTCAAGTAAAGGAGGTCCGGGAGCGCCGCGTCCGGGATCTGGACGATGCCTTCGCCGCCGACGTGACGGGAATGCGGGACGTCGCGGAGCTGCGGGCCCGGGTCCGGCTGAATCTGGAGGGTGAGTCCAGGATGAAGGCGCTCCGGGACCAGGAAGACCAGCTGGTGAGGCAGCTCATCGAGCGTAACCCCATCGAATTGCCCGAAAGCATGATCGGGGCGTATCTGGAAGAGGTCTCGCAGCGTCTAAGGGGCGAGAACGAAACGTGGTCGGAGGAGCAGCAACAGCAGTTCCTGACCGACTACCGGCCCCACGCCGAACAGCGTCTGAAGCGGGATCTGCTGATCGACGCGCTGGCGCGGACCGAGGGAATCGAGGTTCCCGACGAGGAAGTGGACGAGGCGCTGCGGAGCGCCGCGGAGGGGTCGATGCCGCCCCCGGAACTGGAGCGGCTGACCCGGAACGCGGCCCAGCGGGAGCGGGCGAGGTCCCACCTCACGGAGCGGAAGGTATTCGCGCTACTTCGTGAGAAGGCTGAGGTTAAGATGGCTGTCCCGGCAACCGATGCTTGAGGGGAACGGCAAACGGTCGTCGTAGCCATAGGCGGACAGGGAGGTTTTGAATCATGTCGCTCGTACCTTTCGTCGTCGAACAAAGTGGCCGCGGAGAGCGCTCCTACGACATCTTCTCGCGCCTGCTGAAGGACCGCATCGTCTTTATCGGCACGCCGATCGACGATTCCGTGGCGAACCTGGTCATCGCGCAGCTCCTGTTCCTGGAGGCCGAGGACCCCGATCGCGACATCAACCTGTACATCAACTCGCCCGGCGGCGTCGTCACCGCGGGGCTCGCGATCTACGACACGATGCAGTTCATCAAGCCCGACGTGGCGACGATCTGCATGGGCCAGGCGGCCAGCATGGGCGCCCTGCTCCTCTGCGCCGGCGCCGCGGGCAAGCGGTCGGCCCTGCCGCATTCGCGCGTCATGATTCATCAGCCGCTGGGCGGATCGTCCGGGCAGGCCACCGACATCGAGATCTACACGAAGGAAATCCTCACGATTCGCGTCGAACTGAACAAGATCCTGGTGCGCCACACGGGCCAGCCGCTGGAGAAGATCGAGCGGGACACCGACCGGAACTACTTCATGTCGGCCGAAGAGGCGCGCGACTACAAGATCGTGGACAAGGTGATCACGAAACCGGAAGGGTCCTCGAAGCCCGCACCGGTCCCCGTCGGCTAGGAGGCCACGCGGCGAACCCGTTATGAAAAAGCGCGTCCAGTCACCCCATCCGATTCGCTGCAGTTTCTGCGGCCGCGGCCAGGACGAGGTTTCCCGCCTGGTCTCGGGTCCGTCCGTCTATATCTGCAGCGAGTGCGTCAAGCTCTGCAACGACATCCTGGAGGGGGAGACGGAGCACGCGGCGGGGCTTCCCAAGGGATCGCTCCCCAAGCCGGCCGAGATCAAGAAGGTCCTCGACGACTACGTGGTGGGGCAGGACCGCGCGAAGAAGTCGCTGTCGGTCGCCGTCTACAATCATTACAAGCGGATCTACTCGGGCGGGTCCGGCGAGGACGTGGAGCTGGAGAAGTCGAACATCCTGCTCATCGGCCCCACGGGCACCGGAAAAACCCTGCTGGCCCGAACGCTGGCGCGCATCCTGAAGGTTCCCTTCGCCATCGTGGACGCCACTTGCCTCACCGAGGCCGGGTACGTCGGCGAGGACGTCGAGAACATTCTGGTGCGGCTCCTGCAGGCGACCGACTTCAACGTCGTGAACGCCGAGCACGGCATCGTCTACATCGACGAGTTGGACAAGATCTCGCGCAAGTCGGAGAACCCGTCGATCACGCGTGACGTCTCCGGGGAGGGCGTGCAGCAGGCGCTTCTGAAAATCCTGGAAGGGACGATCGCGAACGTGCCGCCGCAGGGCGGACGCAAGCACCCGCAGCAGAAGTACATCGAAGTCAATACGAAGGACATCCTGTTCATCTGCGGCGGCGCCTTCGAGGGTCTGGAGAAGATCGTCGAGCGTCGCGTCAGCAACAAGTCGATGGGATTCGGGGCCGAGATCACGAGCCGCAAGGAGCGGAACGTCGGCGACCTCTTGTCGCTCGTCGAGCCGGACGATCTTCTTCGGTTCGGCCTCATCCCCGAATTGGTCGGACGTCTACCCGTCAACGCCTCGCTCGACTCGCTGGGACGCGAGTCCTTGGTCGAGATCCTGACGAAGCCGAAGAACGCGATCACGCGCCAGTACCAGAAGTCGTTCGACATGGAGGGCGTCAAGCTCGAGTTCACGGACGACGCGCTGGAGGCGGTCGCGGATCTGGCGATCAAGCGTGGCACGGGCGCCCGCGGGCTTCGCGCCGTCCTCGAGGAGGCGATGCTCGACCTCATGTACGAGATTCCGTCGCGTCTCGAAGTCGTCGGGTGTACGATCACGCGCGACGTGGTCGAGAAGAAGGCCGAGCCGATCCTCACGTACCGCGGAGACCGCCGGCGCAAGGAAGCGTAACCGGACCGGAGCCGCCGGCTCCGGTGATTCGCCTCGGCTCCGTGCTGTCACTCTGACCCCGAACCCCCGAGAACCACGCCCATGATCCGTGTCGAGCGCGACGGCGAAGTCTTCGAGATCCGGGAGCGCATTCCGCTCCTGCCGCTCCGTGACATCGTCATCTATCCCTATATGACCATCCCGCTCCTGGTGGGGCGGGTGGCCTCCGTCAACGCCATCGAACAGGCCGTGCGCAAGGACCGTATGGTCTTCGTGCTGGCGCAGAAGAAGCCCGCCGTCGCCGACCCGGGCTCCCGCGACCTGTACCGCGTGGGAACCGTCGTTCGGGTGCTCCAGCTCTTCCGCCTCCCGGACGGCACCATGCGCGTCCTGGTCGAGGGAATCTGCCGCGGCAAGGTGAAGAAGTTCCACCCCGCCTCCGAGTCGATGGCCGCCGCCGTGACCGTTCTGCACGACGACGAGAAGCACGGCCCCGAGATCGAGGCGCTCCAGCGAAACGTCCTCGCGACGTTCAACGACTACGTCCACCTGAACCGTCGCGTCCCGGACGAGGTGCTGGCCACCGCGAACAACATCACGAACCCGACGCTGCTCTCCTACACGGTCGCCGCGCACGTGCTGCTCAAGGTGCCCGTGAAGCAGGCGCTGCTGGAGCAGAACGACCTGGCGCAGCGGTTCTCCCTGCTCAGCAAGACGCTGGCCGGCGAGCTGGAAATCCTGAAGCTGGAACGGAAGATCGAGGGGCAGGTCCGCAATCAGGTCTCCAAGAACCAGAAGGAGTTCTATCTCAACGAGCAGCTGAAGGCGATTCGCAAGGAGCTTGGCCAGCCGAACGAATTCTCCACCGAAGTCGACGAACTGGTGGAGCAGGTCAAGAAGGCGAAGATGCCGAAGGACGTGAACGAAAAGGCGCTCAAGGAGCTGGACAAGCTGGGCAAGATGGCTTTCATGTCGCCCGAGGCGACGGTCGTCCGAAACTACATCGACTGGCTGGTGTCGATTCCCTGGTCGGTCGAGACCAAGGACCGCAGCGCCATCCGCGACGTCGAAAAGATCCTGAACGAGGACCACTACGGCCTGAAGAAGGTCAAGGAGCGGATCCTCGAATACCTGGCCGTCATGAAGCTGTCCGGCACCCTCCGCGGGCCGATTCTCTGCTTCGTCGGCCCCCCGGGCGTCGGAAAGACGTCGCTGGGCAAGTCCATCGCGCGGGCGCTGGATCGGAAGTTCGTCCGCATGTCGCTGGGCGGCGTGCGCGACGAGGCGGAGATCCGTGGGCACCGCCGGACCTACATCGGCTCGATGCCGGGGCGCATCGTCCAGGCGCTGAAGCGCGCCGGCTCCCGCAACCCCGTCATCCTGCTCGACGAGATCGACAAGCTGGGCACCGATTTCCGCGGCGATCCGGCGTCGGCGCTCCTGGAAGTGCTCGACCCGGAGCAGAACCACACGTTCAACGACCACTACCTGGAGGTCGACGTCGATCTATCCCACGTGATGTTCCTGACGACGGCCAACACGCTGTTCGCCATCCCGCCGGCGCTGCAGGACCGCATGGAGATCGTCCGCCTTCCGGGTTACCTGGAGTTCGAGAAGCTGGCCATCGCCAAGGAGTTTCTGCTTCAGAAGCAGATCAAGGCGCACGGCCTGAAGCCGGAAGACATCAAGGTGAGCGACCGTGCCCTCCGCGCGGTGATCCGCGACTACACGCGCGAGTCGGGCGTTCGGAGCCTGGAGCGCGAGATCGCCGCGATTTGCCGCAAGGCGGCCAAGCGGAAGGCCATGGCTGCGAAGCCCAAGCCGCTCAACATCACCGAGAAGCGCCTGGGCCAGTTCCTGGGGGCGCCGAAGTACCAGGACAGCGAAATCGAGCGGCGGGTCCGCATCGGCGTGGCGACCGGTTTGGCGTGGACCGAGGTCGGCGGCGACGTGCTGAACGTCGAAGTCAGCGTCCTGCCCGGTTCCGGTGCGCTGGTGATGACCGGCAAGCTCGGCGACATCATGAAGGAGTCGGGCCAGGCGGCGCTCTCCTACACGCGATCCCGCGCCGAGGCGCTGGGCCTGGACAAGAAGTTCTACAAGGACGTGGACGTGCACGTGCACTTCCCGGAGGGCGCCATCCCCAAGGACGGTCCCTCGGCCGGGATCACGATCGCCGTGGCGCTGGTCTCCGCGCTGACCGGGGTTCCGACGCGCGACGACGTGGCGATGACGGGGGAGATCACGCTCCTTGGCACCGTGCTGCCGATCGGCGGCCTCAACGAGAAGATCGTGGCGGCCACGCGCGCGGGTGTGAAGACCGTGATCGTGCCGAAGAAGAACGAGAAGGACTTGAAGGAGCTCCCCGAGGCTGTCCGCCAGGGAGTCGTATTCCGCCTGGTCGAAACGATGGACGAGGTCCTGGAGATCGCCCTGGCCACGGGCGAGCCGCGACCCGCCGCCGAAACCGAACCGGAGGCGAAGCCGCTGCCCACCGCCCACTGATCGTTTGCGGGCGGCCCACCGAATGAGGATGCACTACCCATGAAGCGAATGCTCTTCACGCCCGGCCCGACGGAGATTCCCACCGAGGTTCTGGCGTCGCAGTCCCGCCCGATCATGCATCACCGCACCGACGAATACCGTTCGATCTTTCGCGAGCAGACGCGCCTGCTGCAGGAATTCCTCGCGACGACGCAGCCCGTGCTGACCCTCACGGCCTCGGGATCCGGGGCCATGGAAGCCGCGCTCGTGAACATCCTCTCCCCCGGCGACGAGATCATCGCCGTGGAAGGAGGGAAGTTCGGCGAGCGCTGGGGCAAGATCGCCGAGGCCTATGGGTTGACCGTCCATCGCGTCACCGTGGCGTACGGACGCGTCGCGACTCCGGAGGAAGTGGAATCCGCGATCGCCGCGCATCCGAAGGCGAAGGCGCTCTTCCTCACGCACAGCGAGACATCCACCGGGGCGCTGTTCCCCGTGCACGAAATGGCGAAGGTCGCGCGCGCGAAGGGGCTTCTGACCATCGCCGACACGGTTACCTCGTACGGCGTCTACGACCTTCGGTTCGATACGTCGGATCTCGACGGCGTCGTGTGGGGGTCGCAGAAGGGGATGATGATTCCGCCGGGCCTGGGCTACGTCTGCTATGGCCCGCGTGCCTGGGCGGCCGCCGAGAAGGCGCGGCTTCCCAAGTTCTATTTCAACCTGACCAAGGCGCGCGCCTCGCTGGAGAAGGGGGACACGCCGTTCACGCCCGCCATCTCCCTGGTGATCGCCGCGCACGCCGCGGCCAGCATGCAGGCCGCGGAAGGACGGGAGAACGTATTCGCCCGGCACGAGCGCAACGCCGAGGCCACGCGCGCGGCCGTGCGGTCGCTGGGACTGCCGCTCTTCGCGGAAGTGCCGACGAACGCCGTGACTGCCATCGCCGTCCCGGCCGGCGTCGACGGCGGCGCGGTCGTCAAGACGATGGAGCATCGCTACGGTGTGAAGATCGCCGGAGGCCAGGGTTCGCTGAAGGGGAAGATCTTCCGATTGGGGCACATCGGCCACTACGATGCCGGGGACATCCTGCGCCTCGTGGGCGCGTTCGAATCGGCGCTTTCCGATCACGGCCACCGCGTCGAGCCGGGTACGGCGGTACGGACGGCTCAAGAGTCGCTTCGCCGCGCCACGGCCCCGGCCGGCGTGGCGTAGGGCGCCGCCATGGCCTTCACCGTCCTGGTCAGCGATCGGATTCCGAAGCGT
>QJVW01000116.1 GCA_003235575.1 Candidatus Eiseniibacteriota bacterium
CAGAACCCCTTGCTGGAGAAGACGGGCATCATCGCGGGCATGAGCGGTAGCCCCATCTACGTCGACGGACGCCTGCTCGGCGCCCTCTCCTACACCTGGGGATTTCTCAAGGAGCCGGTCGCCGGAATCACGCCGATCGAGGAGATGCTCGATCTGCTGCCCGCGGACGACGCGCCGTGGGACAACCGGGAGGATCTCGACCTCGGCGCGCTGCCGACGCCGGATGACGCCGCCTCGTCGCGCCTGGCGCGAGGGGAGGATCTTCCGTATCCGGAGGGCGGCGCGAACCTCCGCCCGATCGCGACGCCGGTGATGATCTCCGGATTCACCGACGAGGCGCTTCGTTTCCTGGAGCCCTGGTTCCGCGATCGCGGCATGGTCGCCGTGCCCGGAGGCGCCCCCACGGGCTCCATGGATTGCGATTCGCTGGTGGGCGGCGCGGCTGTCGGCGCGCAGTTGGTGCGAGGCGACTGGAACGCCGCCGCGATCGGGACGGTGACGCTGCGCGACCGCGATCGGGTTCTCGCCTTTGGACACCCGTTCAGCTCCATGGGATGGATCGACTTTCCCCTGACCGGCGCCGAGATCACGACGCTCATGCCGAGCCAGCAAGTCTCCAACAAAGTCGGAGCGGCGACCAGCGCTTGCGGCGCGCTCCTCGCGGACCGTCAAGCCGGCATCGCCGGCCGCGTCGGACCGACGCCCGCCATGATCCCCGTTCGTGTGGCCGTGCGCGGCTCGCGCGGACGCGATCGGCTCTTCCGCTATGAGGTCGTTCGAAACCGACTGCTGACGCCCGGGCTCATCGCCGGGATCGCCGTCAGTTCCGTCTCGACCGCGTTGCACGATGTCGGACTCTGCACCGTACGCTACGCGATTCGCTCCTACTGGAACGGCGGGACGAAGATCGGCGATCGGGGCAATGCGTTTCTGTCGAATTCGCCCCTTGCCGGCGTGGGGGAGCAGATCGATCAGTCGCTGACGCTTCTCCTGGGCGAGCACTTTCGGCCCTCGCGCCTCGACTCGGCTGTCATCGACATCGATATCCACGACGGCTTGGACGCCGTGCAGATCCTGAGCATCCGCCCCTCGACGCACGTGGCGGCACCGGGTGATTCCATTTGGATCGAAGCCTCCCTCCGGCGCCCGGGAAGCGACGACGAGACGCGCAGGCTGGGCATTCGGATCCCGCCGTCCACGCCCGAGGGCACGGTGACGCTTCGCGTCTGCGACGGCGAGGAGACCGATCGCTGGGAACAGGGGCGCGCGCCCGAGCGGTACACGCCGCGGTCGCTGGACGATCTGCTGGCGCTCTATCGCGACGAGCGAAGGGCGGACCGGCTCTACGTGCAGCTTTACGCGGAGACGCCGGGGGCGGTCGTGGGAGGCGGGGAAATTCCGCAGGCGCCGCGCTCGGTGCTCTCGGTGCTGGGAGCCCAGGGCAGCGGCAAGTCAGAAGGGCCGGGGATCAAGGGCGCCACGCTCGCCGAGCGGGAGTACGACATGAAGCACGTCGTGCGCGGATGCGAGACGGTCACCATAACGATTTCCGCCGACCATCGCCGATGAGTCGGTCCGAGGAAAGGAGTGCGACCCTGAATCGCAACGGGACGTGGATCAAGTGGATCGTGCTGGCAGCCGTGATCGGCGCCGCGGCGACCGCGGGCGCCGTGAAGACTTCCACCTGGAACGTCGACAGCGTGGATGACTTCTTCGCCGGCGAGGAGGCGCTGGGCGTGACGATCGACAGCGACGGCAATCTCGCGCTCGGCTCCTCGTGGGATTCGCTCGCGACGGGGATCGAAGGCGCCGCCTACGCCTGGTCGGTCGCGCGCGACGCCAAGGGGCGCGTCTACCTGGGCACCGGCGATGAGGGCCGACTCTACCGCTGGACGCCGGGCGGGGGCCTCACCCTGGTGTGGGATACCGACGCGGCCGAGATCACCTCGCTCGTCGTCGATCCGGCGGACAACGTCTATGCCGGCTCCACGCCGGGCGGCGTCATCTACCGGATCTCCGCCAAGGGAGACACGAGCCGCTACTTCGACACGAAGGAGGCGGCGGTCTGGTCGCTGCTGTGGGGAAAGGACGGGGCCCTCTACGCCGGAACGGGCGACGAGGGGAAGATCTTCCGGATCACGGGACCCGGTCGGGGCTCGCTCCTGGCCGAAACGAAGGACGCGAACGTGATGGCGCTCGCCCAGGCGGCCGATGGAGCGGTCCTCGCCGGAACGGCGGGGAAGGGGCTCTTGATCCGCGTCGCCTCCGACGGCGATACGCGCGTCCTCTACGACGCGGACGCCGACGAGCTCCGCGCGATCGCGGTGCTCGACGACGGCTCGGTAGCCGTCGGAACCAACCGATCCGATACCGGCCGAAGCGGCGGCAAGAAGAATTCCTCCGGTGGGAGTCGCGGCGGATCTCCGTTCGCGATCGAGGTCACGCCGGAGGGCGGATCCAAGTGCGGCATCTTCCTGGTCCAGCCGGATGGAAGCGCGCGCGGGCTCTACTCGCCGCCGTCCGAGTTCGTGTACGCGCTCCGGCCCGCGGGACCGAACAACGTCATCGCGGCGCTGGGGAATCCCGCCGCCATTTTCCGGATCGGCACGGACAAGAGTTACGCGCTCCTGTCGGCGCCCCGGGAGAAGCAGGTCCTGGCGCTGGCGGGCGACGGCGCGTCCCTGGTGGCCGCGACGGGCAATCCCGCCGCGCTCTACGCCCTGGGGCCGAAGCGGTCGCGCGAGGGCATCTACATCTCCGACGCGCACGATCTCCGCTCGGTGGCGCGCTGGGGGCGCTTCGCCGCCCGCGTGTCGGGTGGCGGCGAAGTTCGGCTTTCCACGCGGTCGGGATTGGGAGAGACGCCGGACGAGGGCTGGAGCGACTGGACGCCCGAATCAGTGATCCGGAACGGCGAGGCCGCCATCCAGAGCCCCGCCGCCCGATTCCTACAATACAAGTTGCGCCTTTCCGGCGGAGGCTCGACGCCGCCGTCCATCGCCACCGTCAGCCTCTACTACGTGCAGCGAAATCTACCGCCGGAGCTGGGCGAGATCCGAGTGTACGGCCCCGACAATCCGTTCGCCGAGGGTGGTCCCGACGCGCGGCCGCCGCAGATCTCCCAGGTATTCCCGAACGGGCTGAAGGTGGAGTACTCGTATCCGCAATTCGGTCCGCGGATGGTATCGAGCGCGGGCGCATCGTGGGCGCGCGGCATTCGAACCGTGAACTGGGATGGTCTCGATCCGAACGGCGACGACGTCGCGTACTCGATCTTCATCAAGGCGGAGGACGAGAGCGCCTGGCGGACGCTGGTCGACGAGACGCCGAATCGCGTCTTCTCCTGGGACGCCGAGTCGTTCGCGAACGGCGACTATCGGATCAAAGTCGTCGCCAGCGACCGCTTCGACAATCCCGACGATCTCGCGCTGGAGACCGAACGCGTGAGCGCCCCCTTCCGGATCGACAACGTGCCCCCGGCCGTGGAGTCGCTGCGGGCGACGACGGCGCGCGGTGACGAAGGAAAGAACTCGCTCGTGGTGTCGGGAGTCGCGAAGGACGCGGACACGGCCCTTTCGTCGATCGAGTACTCGATCGACGGTCAGGATTGGCGCCAGGTCTTCCCGCGGGACGGCATTTTCGATCAGCGCGAGGAATCCTTCGAATTCACGATCGAGGACGTCGAGTCCGGCGAGCACGCGATAACCGTGCGCGCTTCGGACCAGGATCGAAACGTCGCGGTCGGCAAGGTGCTAGTCGTCAGTCCCTGATCGGGCGTTTTGCACGATAGATTTTGGCCGGCCCCCGCGTTCGCACGCAGCGCGGGGGCCGGCTTCGTTTTTGCAACCACCTGGGGCAATGCGCATTAGGGCTACCGCGTCCGCCCGGAAGGCGCCCAGGCCCAATGGTACAATCCTTGCGCTTACGGCTGTGGATTCCTCCCACTTGTCCAACCTCCAACGGCCGATGCAGGAGTGTCATGAGGCTCGCGTTTCTGGACCTTCCGGATGATCGCGTCGATCTCATCCCGAAGGCGCGTCAAACGGCGAACGTCGAGGTCGTGCTGGTGGCGCACGCCGACACCGACGCCCTGGCGCTCCGGATCGCCGAGATGCTCCAGATTCCGAGCTCCATGGAGCCACTCGACCTCCTACCCCTGAAGCCCGATCTGATCGCCATGCCGTCCCTCGACGCTCCCAGCGCCGCGATGCTCCTCAAGGCCGGCTTCTCGCCCAGCATCTTCGTCGCCCTGGAGGAACTGGACGAGCGCATGGAGCGGCCCGTCCAGCCGGACGCAACCGGCGACCCGACGCCGATCCGGGAATGGGAGGCGCACTTCGACGTCGCCACCGGGACCCGGCTCAGCCAGCTCCGCGACGCGCTGGCACTGACCGACGACCGCCAGCGGCTCTTCCGAGAGGTGCTGTCGCTCGCCGTGGAGCAGGCGGGTGCCGAGTCGGGTTCGATCATGCTCGTCGACGCGGAGGCGGGCGAGCTGCGGATCGCGTTCGCCGACGGCCTCTCCGGCGAAATCGTTCGCACGATGCGTCAGCCCCTGGGCGAAGGGGTAGCGGGGAAGGTCGCCCTATCCGGAGAGCCGATCGTCCTGCACGAACGGATCGACGACCCGCGGTTTCGCGACGGCCGGGAACGCTCGCGCATCAGCGCGGCGATGTGCGCGCCGCTGAAGCTGGACGGCCGCGTGATCGGCGTGCTGAACGTGTCGAGCTCCCTGCCGACCAAGCGCTTCACCGAGGCGGATCTCGGGCGGCTGGTGACGGTCGGCGCCCAAATCTCGAGCATCCTCGACCGCGTCGTCGAGCGGACGAAGCGGGACCTCCAAGCGACCGAGTTCCGGAGTCGGCAGGCGATGGAGGACGCGTTCGCCACCGCGCCCCCCGACCGCGCCTCCCGCTTCCGCGCCGTCGCTCGGTCCCTGGCGACCCCGCTCGACGCCGGCTCCGTCACGCTCTACCTGGCCGACCCGGGTTGCCCGCGTTTCACGGTCGTGTCGTCACAGGCCACCTCGGGACCGGCGGGGACCGTCGCCGTGGCGGCCGCGGGGTTCGTCGGCGCCGTGCTGCGCGACGGGCAACCCCTGTTCCTGGGGGATCGCCTGGGACGGGGCGCGACGCCCAACGTTCTCGCCGCGCCGATCGGCGGACGCGTCCGGTACGGAGTCCTCGTGGCGGAGAACGTCGTGGTCGACGCGGACGACGCCGAACCGTTCCTGCGCCTCCTGGTGCGCCTCGCGGAGCTTCTGGGCCGCCTGGTCGAATCGCACCGCGCGGAGGACGCGATCGCGCGCCAGAGCGCCGTGTTCGGCAAGCTCGCCGATCTGGCCCCCCGGTTCATGATGGCCCGCGACGTCGAATTCCTCGCGAGCGAGGCCCTGGGGGCGCTTCGCCTCCTTCAGCCGCGCGCCTACGTGGCCGCGCGCCTGACGGGGCCCGACGGGACGACGACGGAGCGAAGCGGGTTCGACGGCGCCGAGGCCGAACGCGCTTCCGCCGGCGAGCGGGAGTCCATGCTCGCGGCCACGGTCTTCTCGGAGGGCACCGAGCGCGTTTCTCATGGCGGCGGCGACGGCGAACCGGCGCACGCCGTCATGCCGGTACGCCTGGGGGAGCGCGTCGTCGGAACGCTCGCGATGGTCTTGCCGGAGGGCGTGGCCATGGAGCGCTTCGGCTCGCCGCTCGACGGCGTGGACGTGGAGGCGCTGCGCAAGGTCGCGCTCTACGTCTCCCTCGCCTGGGAGCGCACGCAGGAGGATCGCACCGAATCGCGTCCCGCGGAGGATCCGGTGACGGGGCTCCTGGGAAGCGCCGGGCTCGAGGCGCGGGTGCAGGACGAGGTGAAGCGCGCGGAGCGCTACCACGACCGCTTCCTGCTCACGCTCTGCACCGTCGTCGCGTTCGACCAGCTGGAGGCGGCGCACGGTGCGGACTGGGCCCAGTCGCTGCTCCGCCAGTTCGCCGAAGCGCTCTCCCACAACGTCCGGGAAGTGGACGCCGTGGCCCGCCTGGGCGGGGGCCGCTTCGCCGTTCTCTCTCCGGAGACCGACAAGGACAGCGGCGCTCTGCTTCGCCGCTTGGACCATCTGGTCCCGCGGCTCGACTGCGTCCGCGCGCTGCGCAATCCCGACGAAGTCCGACTCGAGGGGAGGCAGTTCACCTACCCGGACGAGGTTCCGACGAGCGGGGAACTCCTGGAACTCCTCCGCCGGGAGCGACTCTACTAGCCGCACGCCGCCGAACGCGTTGGACGTTTCGATTGCCGCGCGCGCCTTCCAGGGCTAAAGTCGCGGCATGTCCACGGTTACATCCTCCCGCGCCCCCACGCTCGGCGCGCGCAAACTATCGCAGGCGCAGCGGCTGCTGCGCCGGCACGAACTCGATCTCTGGCTGATCGCGGTCCGCGAATCGTGCGACCGGCCCGAGCCCGTGCTTCCGTTCTTTTTCGACCTCAACTTCACCTGGACCAGTCTCTTCCTCGTCTCCCCGCGGCGCACGAGCGCGATCGTGGCGACGTTCGACGCCCCCGATCTGGAGCGCCTCGAGTTGTTCGACGAGGTGATCACCTACAAGGAAGGTCCGATCGAGGCGCTTCGCACCCTGCTCGGCGCCCGGGCGCCGAAGCGGATCGGCATCGACGTGTCGATGCACGACGCCTTGGCCGACGGGCTCACGGCGGGACTTCGCGAATGGCTGGATGAGAGTCTGGACGGGACGCCCCACGCGGACCGGCTGGTCAGCGCCGAGTCCTTCCTTGCCGAGTGGCGCAGCGTGAAGCTGCCCGAGGAACTGGACCGGATCGACCGCGCCGTCCAGGAAACCGAGGAGATGTTCGACCGGGTGCGGGACACGTTCCGCCTCGGCATGACCGCGCGACAGATCGCTTCCGCGTTTCACGAGGAAGCCGATCGGGCCGGCGCCCCGACCGCCTGGCCGCGGGGGCATTGCCCGACCGTGACCGTGGGCGGGAGCGCCCCGGTGGGCCACGTCCGACCGGGGGACGACGCCATCGCCCCGGGCTGTGTCGTGCATGCCGACTTCGGGATCGTCCGGAACGGCTACCGGTCCGATCTGCAGCGCGTCTGGTACGTCGCCGACGGCGACGCCGACGTTCCCGACCCGGTCCGCGCGGCCTACGCCGCGGTCGTGCAGGCGATCGAACGTTCGGCGTCGGCGCTTCGCCCGGGCGCCGCCGGCTGGGAGGTCGACGCCGTCGCGCGCGAGCACCTCGTCTCCGCCGGCTACCCGGAATACGCGCATGCGCTGGGCCATCACCTGGGCCGCGCGGTCCACGACGGCGGCGGCACCCTGGGACCGCGATGGGAGCGCTACGGCGACACGCCGTACCAGAAGGTCCTGGAAGGGCAGGTCTACACGCTGGAGCCGAGCATCATGCTGGAGGGGCACGGCCTGATCTCGCTCGAGGAGGACGTCGTCGTGGAGGCGACGGGCGCTCGTTTTCTCTCGCGTTTCCCGAAGGACCTTCCCGTGCTGAGGCTCGCCTGAGCATGGCACGCATTCGCGTTCTTCCGCCCGAGGTGGTCGGTCAGATTCGCGCCGGGGAAGTCATCGACCGCCCGGCCGCCGTCGTGAAGGAACTGATCGAAAACGCGCTCGACGCCGGCAGCACCTTGATCGCGGTGCAGGTCGCCGCGTCTCCCGACCGTTCGATCCGCGTTCTGGACGACGGCGGCGGCATGACCCGCGAGGACGCGATTCTATCCGTGAAGCGGCACGCGACGTCGAAGCTGGAGGCCGCCGCCGATCTGCAGGGCATTCGAACGCTTGGCTTCCGTGGCGAAGCCCTCTCCAGCATCGCGGAAGTTTCCCGGCTGACGCTCTCGACACGCGCCGCGGAGGATCTGGCGGGAACGCAGGTGGAGGTGCTCGGCGGCACGCTGATCCAGGTCTCCGGGGTCGGCCGCGCCGCCGGGACCACGGTTTCCGTCGAGGATCTCTTCTACAACACGCCCGCTCGTCTGCGCTTCCTCAAGTCCCGCGACGCGGAGCTTCGCGCCGTTTCGCGCGTCGTATGGGGCTACGTGCTGACCGTCCCCGCGGTCCACTGGCGGTTCCAGGTCGAGGGACGCGAGGACGTGGATCTGCCTCCATCCTCGAATCTCCTGGAACGATGGTCGTTGGTGTACGGCCGGGGCGCCAAGGGCGCCGAGCCGGGCGTGGCGTTCGAAGGGGAGTCGGCGGGATTGATTCTGCGCGGCGTCCTCGGCCTGCCCGAGCAGGCGCGCGCGAACCGGGAGCACCAATACTTCGCGGTGAACGGCCGCGTGGTCTCCTCGCCGACCATGGGCGCCGCGATGCGCCAGGGCTACGGAAACCTGATCCCGTCAGACCGCTACCCCGCTGGCCTGCTGATGGTCGAGATCGATCCCGCGCTGGTCGACGTGAACGTCCACCCCACGAAGCGCGAAATCCGCTTCCGCGACGAGCAGCGCGTCTTCCAGGCGACGCGCGGCGCCGTGGACGAAGCGATGCGGCGCTACGTGCCGTCCGGCGTGGAGGTCGGGAGCGGCACGGGAGCCTCCGGCAGACCGTTCGCCGGCGTCGAGGGCGGCGCGGCGGGACGGGGGGGAAGCGCCCTCTGGGGCGGGGATCCTCCGGCGCGGCAGCCCGACCTGGACGGGCTCGACGTCGCGAAGACGCTCTATGCGCCCCCCGAATCCATGGGCGCGGAGAGTGTCCGGGAACGCGAGGAAGGCGACCTGCGCGAAACGCTCGCGGAGCCCGAGATCTCGATCTGGCAGCTACACGACCGCTATCTCCTCGCGCCCATTCGCGGAGGATTGGTCATCATCGACCAACACGCGGCCCACGAGCGCATTCTCTACGAAGAGGCGAAGGATCGTCTCTTCGGCCCCGGCGGCCCGACGCAGCAGCTTCTGTTTCCGCGCCTCGTCGACCTCACCGCGGAGGAGTTGGAGGTCCTGCTCCTTCATGAGACGAAACTGAAGCGGCTCGGCTACGACGTCGCCCTCTTCGGCGAGCGCCAGCTGGCCGTGCGCGGCGTCCCGGCGTCCGTGCCGGAGGAGGCCGCCATCGACGCGCTCAAGCGAATCCTCGTCGCCGCGGACGATGACGACGTATCCGGCGAACCGCCCGAGGAGGCCATTGCCAAGACGTTCGCCTGCCACGCGGCCGTCCGCTCGGGGCAGACGCTGAAGCCCGAGGAACGTCGCGCGCTGGTCGACCGGCTCTTCGCGACGGGCCTGCCGCACGGCGATCCCCACGGGCGGAATACGTACGTGCGCGTCACGATGGAGGACCTGGACCGCCGCTTCGGCCGGCGCTGACCGCGCGGGCGCGGCCAGGCCGATCCGCCATGACGACGCCCCCCCGCCTGGTTCTCCTTGGTCCCACCGCAGCGGGGAAGAGCGAGATCGCGCTCCACCTCGCGCCCCTGCTGAACGGCGAAATCGTCGGCGCCGACTCCCGCCAGATCTATCGAGGGCTCGAGGTCGGAACGGCGGCGCCCACCCCGGAGGACCTCGCCCGCGCCCCGCACCACCTCGCCTCCTTCCTCGCGCCCGACGAGGTCTACAGCGCGGGGCGGTACGCGCGGGACGCCAAGTCCGTTCTGGCGGAGATCGAGGCGCGAGGTCGCCGGCCGATCATCGTGGGGGGATCGGGGCTCTACCTGCGCGCGCTTCTCGTGGGACTGTTTCGCGGTCCGGAGCGGGACGACGCGATCCGCCGGGAACTCGAGGCCCGAATCGAGCGAGAGGGGCTCCCCGCGCTGCGGGAGGAACTTCGCCGCGTCGACCCCGACGCCCACGACGGCATCCTCCCCGGCGATTCGGTCCGGGTGATTCGCGCGCTGGAGGTCTACCGCCTGACGGGGAAGCCGATCAGCGTCCTGCGGCGCTCGGAGGCCGATGTCGCGATGCCGGCACTGCGATTCGGCATTCGCTGGGAACGCGGGCCGCTGGCCACGCGCATCGCCGACCGAATCGAGGACCAGTTGCGGCGCGGCTTCCTGGACCAGGCGCGCACGCTGGCCGCGAAGGGGCTTCCACCCGGGGCGCCGGGGCTCCACACGCTGGGCTACCGCGAGCTCCTGGCCCACCTGCGGGGCGAGACCACCCTCGACGCCGCGCGGGAGACGATCGCCCTGCGGACGCGACAATTGGCCAAGCGCCAGGAGACGTGGTTTCGAAAGGAGCCCGACACGCGCTGGATCACGGTCAAGGACGCGGCGGAGTTTCCGAGCATCGCCGAGGAGATCGCCCGGGCGGTCCAGGAAACGGAGCCTTGACCGCCGGGGGCTGCACCTCTAGGCTCTCTCCTCCGTGCGGATGGGGTGCGGGCATAACTCAGTGGTAGAGTGTCAGCTTCCCAAGCTGAAGGTCGCGGGTTCGAATCCCGTTGCCCGCTCCAGTTCCACCGGCGATCAAGTCCTCTAGCATCGCTTGATCGGATCCCTGGAACCCCTTACCTTTCTGTACGTTCCACCTTGACCGTCCTTGGAGACAAAACGTGATTGGCCTCAGCGACCCCTTTACGATTGCGCGCGTCGAGCCAGGCTCCCTGGGGGAGCGGCTCGGGCTTGCCCCCGGGGAGCGCTTGCTGGCGATCAACGACGTGGAACTGCACGACGAGATCGACTTCGGAAACGCCATCAACGAGGAGTGGCTGGTGGTTCGCGTCCTGTCGCCCTCGGGCGAGACGCGCGAGGTCGAGGGGGCCCGCGAGTACGGGGTGCCGTTCGGCCTCGAGTTCGAGGCGAGACAGCCGAAGCGCTGTCACAACAATTGCGTCTTCTGCTTCGTCTACCAGCATCCCAAGGGCGTGCGGCGGGAGCTCCTGATCAAGGACGACGACTACGTCTTTTCGTTCGTCCACGCGAATTTCATCACGCTCACGAACCTGTCGGAGCCCGACTTTCAGCGGATCCTGGACGAGCGGATGTCGCCGCTCTACGTCTCCGTCCATGCCACGGATCCCGCCGTGCGGGTTCGGCTCATGAAGAATCCGAAGTCCGGGCTCATCCTCCAGCAGATCGATCGCCTGGCCGAGGCGCGGATCGACATTCACACGCAGCTGGTGATCTGCCCCGGGATCAATGATGGGGACGTGCTGATTCGCTCCATCGAGGATCTCGCGGCACGGCACCCCTGGGTCAAGACGATCTCGGTCGTCCCCGTGGGCCTCACCAGGCATCGGGAGCGCCTGCCGCAGTTGCGCACCTTCACGCGCGAGGACGCGGAGGCCGCGATCGACCTCGTCCACGCGCACCAGGCGCGCCTGCGGAAGGAGAAGAAGACGCGCCTCGTCTTCGCCGCCGACGAGATGTACGTCCTGGCGGGGCGGGAAGTGCCTCCGGCCGCGGCCTACGAGGGATTTCCGCAGTACGAGAACGGCATCGGCATGCTTCGCGACCTGATCGATCGCTGGCAGAGCGGCCGGGACCAGATTCGGTCGCGGAACGGGCGACGCGAGCGTGTCGCCGTCGTCACCGGGACGAGCGCGGCGCCGACGCTTCGCCGGCTCCTCGCGTCGCACCCGCCCGGGGACGTGGATGCCTCGCTTTGCGTCGTGACCAACGATTACTTCGGCGACACGGTGACGGTGAGCGGCCTCCTGGTCGGCGCCGACATCGAAGCGGCACTCCGGTCCCACGGACCGTTCGATCGCGTCCTCCTCCCGCCCAACTGCTTGAAGGAGGAGAACGTCTTCCTCGACGACCGGACGCGCGATGACCTGGCCTCACGGCTCGGCGTCCCCATCGACATCGGCTGGGACGCGACGGACACGACGACCCGCGCCCCGGCCGCGTCGGGAACGGCCTAGCGATGCTGCTTCCGATCGTGGCCCTCGTCGGCCGTCCCAACGTCGGCAAGTCGACGCTCTTCAATCGAATCCTCGGCCAGCGCCGCGCCATCGTGGATGAGTTGCCCGGTTTGACCCGGGATCGCCACTACGCCGAGGGCGATTGGGCCGGCCGCAACTTTCTGCTCGTCGACACCGGCGGCATCGACCCGCAGAGCTCGCATCCGATCCAGAAGCAGATCATCGCGCAGACGACGTACGCGCTGGACGAAGCCGACGTCACGCTCCTCATGATGGACGCCAGGGAAGGCGTGACGCCCCTCGACCTCGAGGTGGCGAACCGCGTCCGGCGCGCCGGGCGTCCCACGCTCCTGATCATCAACAAGGCCGACACCGCGAAGAGCGAGGAGGCGCTGGCGGAGTTCTATTCGCTGGGCGTTGGGGAGCCGATGCCGGTGTCGGCGCTCCACGGGCGCGGGACCGGTGATCTACTCGATCGAGTGGTCGCGCTGATGCCGGATGCCGCGACGGCGACCGAGGAGCCCGGTGCGGTCCGGATCGCGGTCCTGGGGCGCCCCAACGTCGGGAAGTCGTCCCTGGTGAATCGGATCGTCGGTGCGCCACGCATGGTCGTGGACGAAGTGGCCGGCACGACTCGCGACGCCGTGGACACCCGCATCGCGCTCGACGGCAAACGGTACGTCATCGTCGATACGGCTGGGCTCCGCCGGGAAACCCGCGTCAACGATCCGATCGAGTACTACAGCGTGACCCGCGCGCTGCGCGCCGTATCGCGGGCCGACCTGGTCCTCCTGGTGATCGACCTGAACCGCGAGCCTGCCAAGCAGGACGCCCATCTCGCCGGTCTCGCCTTCGAGCATCGGAAGGGCCTCATGGTCGTCTTCAACAAGTGGGACCTGGTCGAGTCGCCCACCGACGCCCGCGAGGCGATCGAAGAGGAGTTCGTCCGGATCTACCCGTTCCTCTCGCACGTGCCGCGGCTCTACGTTTCCGCCCTGACGGGGAAGGGAACGAAGCAGATCCTCCCGCTCTGCGGGAAGATGTACGAGAAATTCGCCCGACAAATCCCGACGGCCGAACTGAATACCGTGGTGCACGACATCCTCAACCGCGTCCGGCCGGCCGCCAGTTCCTCCGGGGGCCACGTGAAGTTCTACTACGCCGCCCAGACCAAGACGCGTCCGCCGACATTCGCCCTTTTCGTGAACAATCCTCGATATATTCGCGATAATTATGTACGTTACCTGGAGAAGGGTTTGCGCGAACACTTCGGTTTCGAAGGCGTGCCGATTCAGCTGGAATGGCGCCGAAGCCGCTAGCCGGCGCCGCGACCCGCGGGGGGTGACGCTATCCGTCTCGACCCGGTCTCCATCATCCTCGGATTCCTGCTCGGCTCGATCCCCTCGGGCCTGTGGATCGGGCGCGCCCTAGGCGTCGATCTCAGGACCACCGGCAGCAAGAACATCGGGGCGACCAACGCCTTCCGCGTCCTGGGGCCCTGGTGGGGCGCCGCCGTCTTCCTGCTCGACACGGCAAAAGGACTCGTCGCAGCCCTGACGCCGCTCCTGACCGCGACGGCCGCGAGCACCGCCACCGGCGGGTTCGGCGTGGGACCGATGCTGGTGCCCGCGGCGCTCGCCGCCGGAATCGCCTCGATTCTGGGACACATGTTCTCGCCCTTCGCCGGATTCAAGGGGGGGCGCGGCGTGGCCACCAGCCTCGGAGTCTTTCTCGGCGTGGCGCCCTACCCGACCCTGCTCGCCTTCGGGGCGTGGGGCGCGCTGCTGGTCGTCTCGCGCCGCGTCTCGGTCGGCTCCATCGGCGCCGCCGCGGTGTACCCGCTCCTGCTTCATCTCCTCGCGCCGGCCGGCCCGTATCGCGGCTGGCTCGTGGTCGCAGGGCTCGCGGTCGCGGCACTCGTCGTCCTCCGCCACATCCCCAACATCAAGCGGCTCCTCCAGGGAACCGAGCCGGCCCTGTTCGGTCGCGGCGCCAAGGCCGGGGAAGAGGTGAAGCCGTGAACGTCGCCGTTCTTGGTGCAGGCGGCTGGGGCACGGCCCTGGCCCTGGTTCTCGATCGCGGAAACCACACCGTCCGGCTCTGGGCCTACGAAGCCGACTTGGCGGCCCGTTTGGAGGCCACGCGCGAGAACGACGTATTCCTGAAGGGCGTGCGCCTTCCGGACGGCGTGCGCGTCACCCACGATCTCGCCGAAGCCGTGGCGGGCGCCGAGATGATCCTCTTCGTACCTCCTTCCCACGCGCTCCGAAGCGTGGCCACCCGATTGACGGTGGAGGCGCCGGGCGCGTTCGCGTCCGCCCCGCTCGTCGTCGTCGCCACGAAGGGCCTGGAGAAGGGAACACTTCTGCGAATGAGCGAGGTCGCGTCCGAATCGCTGCCGGGTTCCGCCGGACAGGACGTCGTCGTCCTCGCGGGTCCGAGCCACGCCGAGGAGGTGGCCCGGCAGGTACCGACGGCGATCGTGGCGGCGTGCCGCATCCAGGACCGGGCACAGGCCGTGCAGGAGGCCGTTTCCACGGACTGGTTTCGCGTCTACCGCAACGAGGACGTCATCGGCGTGGAACTGGCGGTCTCCCTGAAGAACGTCGTGGCGATCGCCGCCGGAATCAGTGATGGACTGGAGTTCGGAGACTCCACGAAGGCGGCGCTTCTGACCCGGGGCTTGGTGGAGATGGCGCGCTTGGGCGGCGCCATGGGGGCGCGCCCGGAGACGTTTGCAGGCTTGGCGGGCATGGGCGATCTCATCGCCACGGCCACCAGCCGTCATAGTAGAAATCGGCGCCTCGGCGAAGCGATCGGCCGGGGCGTCACGCTGGGGGAGGCCCTCGGCGCCTCCCCCATGGTGGCCGAAGGGGTCGGCACGTGCGAAGCCGCCGTGGCCCTGGCCGAGCGTCACGGCGTGGAACTCCCGATCGCGGAGCAGGTCCACGCCATCCTGTTCGAGGGCAAGAGCGCCCGCGCGGCGTTGCGCGAGCTCTTGACCCGCGACCTGAAACCCGAGGCGGAGCGCCGCGTGAGGAGGCCGTCGTGAAGTCGCTACCCCAGGGCAAACTCTACTATTCCATCAGCGAGGTCAGCGAGTTGGTCGGCGTGAAGGCGCACGTCCTGCGCTACTGGGAGACGCAGTTCAAGATGATCCGCCCGCGCAAGGGCCGCGGCGGCGCCCGCATGTACCGGAAGCGAGACGTCGAGACGCTCTTCGACATCAAGGAGCTGCTGTACGACCAGCGCTTCACGATCGAAGGCGCGAAGCGGAAACTGCTCGACGACCGGTCGGCCGAAAAGGATCAGATGGGGATCCCGTTTGCGCACCTCGACCGCAAGGAGGCCCTTCGCGGACTGCGGGACGACATGCGGAATCTGCTGGATCAGCTGCGTGGCGACGCGCCGGAGCCCCGGTCGCGGAAGCGTCGTTCGGGCTAGAGAGCCCGCTTGTCGCGCGGCCGGCAACCGGCTACCATAGTCGCGTACGCCGACTCCATGGCCAAGCAGGTCGGGGCGTAGCGCAGCCCGGTAGCGCACCTCCTTGGGGTGGAGGTGGTCGCAGGTTCAAATCCTGTCGCCCCGACCATTTCGTAACGCGTCCCGCCCCGGGGCCTCGGCTCCGGGGCGGCGTCGTTACCCAGCAAAACCGGCCGCGCCACTGCCGGCACGACGAGGGATCGAGTGACCGACTGGGGATATCGCGCGGCAGCCATCCTGGCCCGCCGCCTGCCGCTTCCGTGGAGCAACGCCCTCGCGGACGCCATGGCCGACCTCTACATATGGACCCACCCCCGCACCGCCCGCGCCGTCGATCGGCGCCTGGCCGCGCTCCCGGGGACCCGGCCGGCCGCCTCCGCGCCCCCCTCCGACGCGCGCTCCACGTATCGCGCCTTCGCGCGCGCCGTCCGTGATTTCATCCGCGGCCCGCAGGCGAACGGAGCGACCCCGAGGATCACCGTCGACGAAACGACGCGCGCGATGCTCGAGAGGACCCGCGCCGATGGACGGCCGACGCTTGTCCTCAGCGGGCACTTCGGCCCCTGGGAAGTCGCGCTCGGATGGCTGGCCAGCGAGATCGGCCCTCTGGAGGCCCTGGCGGCCCCGCACCCGCACCGTGCCGTGCAGCGGTTCTTCGAAGGGAGGCGCGCGGCGTCGGGCATCCGGACGCTGAGCGGCGCCTCGACGGCGGCGAAGGCGCTCGCCGCGCTTCGCGCCGGGCGCTGGCTTGCCGCGCTCGCCGACCGGGCGTGCTCGCCGCGACGGCGATGGACAGGGCTGGCGGGCTGCGTCCCGATCGACCGGGCCCCGCTGCTCCTGGCGCGCCGCGCCGGTGCACGCATTCTTGCCGGGGTATCCTGGCGCGGCGACGATGGCGCCGTCCACGTCCGCTTTCTGGAGCCGTTCACGCTGACCCCCGGTCGCGGCGGGCTTTCCCTGACGCAGGGCGCCATCCGCCTACAGCGGTTCTTCGACGACCACGTGCGGGCGCATCCTACCCAGTGGTACGAGTGGGCCGCGGCCGTGCCCGGCGGCGCGCCCGGCCGGCCGCGGTGAAGGTGATGGCCGTGATCCCCGCGAAGGATGCCGCGGGCACCGTCGCGGCCGTGGTGGAGGGCTTGCGCGCCGTGCGCCACGACATCCAGGTGATCGTGGTGGACGACGGCTCGTCCGACGCGACCGGGGATCGCGCCCGGGACGCCGGCGCGCGCGTCCTGCGCCACGAGGTGAACCGCGGCAAGGGGGCGGCGCTCCAGGCGGGGTTCGACGCGGCGGTCGAGGCCGGGGCCGACGTAGTGCTCGCCTTGGACGCCGACGGCCAGCATCCGCCCTCCGCCGCCCCGGGGCTCCTGACCGCCGTGGAGCGGACCGACGTCGTCGTGGGCAGCCGGAACGCGGACCGGCGTGGAATGCCGTGGCTTCGCCGCGTGACGAACGACGTCACGTCCTGGTGGGTGTCCCGCTTGGCGGGACAGCGCATCGAGGATTCCCAGTCGGGCTACCGGGCCATCCGCGCCGACGTGATCCGGCGCGTCCGGCCGGCCAGCACCCGGTTCGAGTACGAGTCGGAGTTCCTGGTCGCCGCGGCACGCGCGGGCTTTCGCATCGGCTCCGCCCCGATCCCCACGCTCTACAACGCGCCCGGAAGCCACATCAACCCGCTGCGCGACACGATGCGATTCATCCGCTTCGTGTGGCGCCATCTCTGGAGCTAACGCATGAACATCCTGGTTACCAATGACGACGGCATCCATGCGGAGGGGCTTCGCGTGCTGGCCGACGCGGTCCGGCCGCTGGGCGACGTCACGATCGTGGCGCCGGACCGCGAACAGAGCGCGACCAGCCACTCGCTGACCCTCCACCGGCCGCTTCGCATCCGCGAGGTCTCGAAGGGTGTCCTGACCGTGGACGGAACGCCGACCGACTGCGTGCTGCTCGGCGTGCACAGCTTTCTGAAGCAAAAGCCCGACCTCGTGGTCTCCGGCATCAACCACGGCCCCAACATGGGGAACGACGTCTTCTACTCGGGTACGGTCGCCGCGGCGAGCGAGGGCGCCTTCCTGGGCATCCCCTCGATCGCGGTGTCGCTCGCGACCTGGGAGCACGCCGGATTCGAGGCGGCGGGACGCATCGTCGGCCGCCTGGTCGCCGATCTCATGAAGGCCGGGATTCCGGCCGGAAACTGCGTCAACGTCAACATTCCCTCCGGCCCGTGGGAATCGGTGAAGGGCGTCCGCGTGACGCGGCTCGGGACGCGCGTCTTTCGGGACGTGATCGTGAAGAAGACCGATCCCCGCGGAAAGAGCTACTACTGGATCGGCGGGGAGGATCCGACGTGGGGGGACGACGAGGCCAGCGACTTCGCGGCCGTGTCCGAAGGCTACGTTTCCGTCACGCCGCTGTCGTTCGAATTGACCGACTACAAGGGCATCGTGGAGCTGGAAGCGCTGGGGCTGCATCTCGGTGAACCGTGACGAGCAGGCCGCCGCGCGGCGGCGCATGGTGGAGGAGCAGCTCCGCGCGCGGGGCATTCACGACCCGCATCTCCTGCGGATCATGGCCGCGATGCCCCGGCACCTCTTCATGGACAAAGCGCTGGAGGCGCGCGCCTACAGCGATCACGCCCTTCCGATCGGCGCGGAGCAGACCATATCGCAGCCGTTCATGGTCGCCCTGATGACCCAGACGCTCGATCTGACCGGCGAGGAGAAGGTCCTGGAGATCGGCACGGGTTCGGGCTACCAGACCGCGATCCTGGCGGAATTGGCCGACCGGGTTTTCACGATCGAACGAATCCCGCCCATCGCGACGGCGGCGCGCGAGCGGCTCACGGCGATGGGCTACTCCAACATCGTCTACCGGACCGCGGACGGCTCCCTGGGATGGCGGGAGATGGCCCCCTTCGACCGCATCCTGATCACGGCCGGCGCGCCGCGCGTGCCCGAATTCGTGGCCGAGCAGCTCCGCGAGGGGGGCGTCGCGGTGCTGCCCGTCGGCACCAACCAGCAGCAGGCGCTGGTGAAAATCGTTCGGACCAAGGAGGGCGTCCGCAAGAAGGTGCTGACCGGATGCACCTTCGTCCCGCTGATCGGCCGCGGCGGCTGGGAGACCCGGAAACCCGCTCCGTAGCCGGAAAACCACGCCGCGTCGGCCGCCGCGTCGGCCGATTGACCGGGGTTCCGCATTCGGCTAGACTTCCTGCGAGGTCGCCCTGGCCTCATTCTTTTTGCCCGGGCGGCCGTTCGATCGGGGCGTGGCTCAGCCTGGTAGAGCACCTGGTTCGGGACCAGGGGGTCGGAGGTTCAAATCCTCTCGCCCCGACCATCGAACAGTCGAGCCCTTCGGCGCCGCCGCCGAGGGGCTTTTTTCATGGCGAAACGGGGCGTAGAATGAGTGGAGCGGACTCACGGGGCAGGAGGAGGGAAGGCGTGGAGCACGCTTGCCTGATCGCCCGCGTGGAGGGCCGCGTCCAAGGGGTCGGCTACCGGGCGTTCGTGGTGACGCGCGCGGCGGCGCTGGACCTCCAGGGCTGGGTTCGAAACGGCGCCGCGGGCGACGTCCACCTCGAGGCGGAAGGACCGCGCCCGGCCCTGGAGCAATTGGTCATTGACCTGAAGCAGGGTCCCCCCGCATCCCGCGTGCGCGAGGTGCATTTCGAGTGGGCGCCGGTACGAGGGTATTGCGGTTTTGACGTCAGAAGACCTTGAAGCCACTTCGAGCGCATCGAGCCGGTTCGTGGCCGAGCTCTCCGATGCCTTGCGACGCGGGATCGAGCGCGGGCGTCTGGACGAGGACGATATCGAGCCCCTGGTCCAGGCGCCCGACTTCGACCCCGTGGCGTTCGACGTATTCCTCGGAGACGTTCGCGACAAGGGCATCCGGCTGCCCGAGGTCTCGCTTCTGGAGGTCGCGCCGGCAGCGGACGCGCCAGCACCCGCCCCGGCCGAACCCGCCTCCCGAGGCGTGGCGGACCTGGACCGGCGGTACCTCAAGGAGGTCCAGCGCTACCCGATCCTCGAACGCGACCAGGAACGCGCGTTGTGGGAGCGAATGCGGGACGGCGACGAGGTCGCGCGGAAGGTTTTGATCCTCTCCTACCTCCGTCTCGTCGTGTCGATCGCCAGGGGATTCCGGAATCGCGGCGTGGAGTATCTCGATTTGATCGAAGAGGGGAACCTGGGATTGATCACCGCGGTGGACCGATTCGACGTCGAGCGGGGCGTCCATTTCAGCACCTACGCGACCTGGTGGATCCGGCAAGCGATCGCGCGCGGCGTCGCCAATCAGTCCAGGACTGTCCGGATCCCGATCCACGTTCTCCAGATGATGCGCCGCTATCTGGCGATCGAGCGCCGGCTCGAGGCCGAGCAGCGCCGCGCCCCCTCGCAGGAAGAGATCGCCAAGGAACTTGGCGTGGCGCCGGGACGTGTCGCGCGTCTTCGCTCGCTGGTGCAGTCGATCCGCACGCTGGACGTCGACCTCACGAACGAAGCGTTCCACGGCCTGGTGGAGAGCGAGGCGCTGGAGCAGCCTCCGACGATCGACGAGATCATGGAGATGCAGATCCGCGACCAGCACTTGAATGAGCTGCTGAAGAAGCTGCCGGGGCGCGAGGAGGCGATTCTTCGCCTTCGCTACGGCTTCTACGACGACCAGCCGCGAACGCTGGCCGAGACGGGCGAGCAATTCGGCCTGTCGCGGGAGCGCATCCGCCAACTGGAACAGCGCGCCCTCCTCAAGCTTCGCGCCCTCCTCGAAGCCGAGACCGCGGATCGGACCGAGCCGTCGGTTCACTGACCATCACCCCAGGAACCCATTCATGAGCCGTACCGACATCTCCGTGGTCGAACTATCCGACTGGCAGCAACTCGCCCCGCTCCGCGACGAGTGGAACGAACTCCTTTCCTCCAGCCCCTCCGATACGTTGTTTCTTCGGCACGAGTGGCTGGAGAACTGGTGGAACCACTTCGCGGCGGGACGACGGCTGGCGGTGTTCCTGGCTCGACGAGGGGATCGGCTCGTGGCCGCGCTTCCGCTCCTCGAGGAGCGGCTCACCGTGGCCGGCCTGCCGGCGATCCATCTCCGCTCCCTCACGAATGGACACGCCTTCCGATTCAACGCCCTGGTCCGGCCGGACGACGGCGAGGCGCTCGCGGCGATCTGGACGCATCTCCGTGGCCGCGCCCGGCCGTGGGACCTGGTCCGGCTGGAGGAGATGCCCGACGATGCCTGCGTCATCGAGCCCCTGCTGGCGGCCGCGCGCGCGGATCGCGCCCCCATCGGGACCTGGCATCAGGCCGACGTCCCCTATCTCACCACCGAGGGAACGTGGGCTGACTACCACGCCACGCTGAGCAAGAACATGCGCGCGAACCTTCGGAAGAAGGGCCGGCGCCTCGGCGAGGAGGGGACCGTGACGTTCCGCTCGCTCCGGGAGCCGAAGGACGTCGCGGAAGGACTGCGCGTCGGTTTGGGATTGGAGGGAAGCGGCTGGAAGCTGGAGGGTGGCAGCGCGATCATCGCCGACCAGGCGCTCACGAAGTTCTACACTCGTTGGGCCGAGATCGCGGCCGAGAAGGGATGGCTCCGGCTCTCCTTCCTCGACGTGGGGGGAACGCCCGCCGCCTTCGACTTCAGCACGTTATACCAAGGGTGCTACTACGACCTGAAAATGGGGTACGATCCCCGTTGGGACCGGTTCTCCGTCGGACAGCTATTGAAGGCGCGAATCTTGGAGTCGTGCTTCGAAGACCCCGAGACGCGCCTATACGATTTTCTGGGAGAGTCCATGCGCGCAAAAGACGACTGGCTGCCGCGGAAGCGCGGCCATGACTGGCACTTTCTGTTCCGTCCAAGCCCCTACGGCAGCCTGCTTCACTTCTCGAAATTCAACGCCGTGCCGGTGGCGAAGAAGATCCTGGGCCGATGAGCGATTCCATCCGCGTTCCGGTCAGTCTGCCCCTCTCCACCCGACAGTGCTTTGGCCTGGGCGCGCCGCCCCCGCAGGCGTTCCCGTTCAACGGCGGCCGCACGCAATACTATTACCTGGCCCGTAACGCCATCTGGCACGGCGCGGACTCCCTGGGCCTGAAACCGGGGGATGAGGTGCTCATGCCGGGCTACCACCACGGCGTCGAGCTCCAATCGCTGATCGCGAAGGGGATGAAGGTCCGGTGCTACCGCGTGGACCAACAGATGCAGATCGACCTGGACGATCTGCGGGCGAAGCTCCGCCCGGAGACCCGCGCGCTCTACATCACGCACTACCTCGGGTTCCCGCAACCCGTGACGGCATTGAAACGCATCGCCGACGAGGCAGGCATCCCCCTCATCGAGGATTGCGCGCTCTCGCTCTACAGTTCGTCGCCGGAGGGTCCGCTGGGGAGCACGGGCGACTTCAGCGTCTTCTGCCTCTACAAGAGCATTCCCGTCCCACAGGGTGGGGCGCTCTCCCTCAATCGCGCGGACCTGCCGCTTCCGCCGCCGCCCAAGGAGCCCGACCGGCTCTCGACCACGGCCTACATCCTGAACGGCCTCCTCGACTCGCTGCTCCTGAGCCGGGTCCCCGGGGGCGAGGCCCTGTCGCACGGCCTTCGCTCGATGGCGCGCGCGGCGAAGCACGCCTCGGGATCGACCGTGGTGCCGATCGACACCGAGGAGTTCGATGTCTCCGCCATGGATCTGGGAACGCGGGAAATCGCCAGACGGATCGTCCGGTACACGGACCCGGCCCGCACGGTCGCTACGCGGCGCGCGAACTATGCCCGGATGGGGGAGCGCTTGGATCCAGCGGTCCGTCGCGTGCTCCCGCCGCTGCCCGAGGGCGCCTGCCCGCTCTCCTTCCCGATCTTCGTGAAGGACAAGGTCGCGACCGAGCAGGCCTTGCGGCGCGAAGGCGTCGGGACGATCAACATGTGGTCCCGCCATCATCCGGACTCGCCCGAGGGGTCCTTCCAGGATGTCGACTACCTTCGCAAGCACGTCCTCGAGCTGCCGATCCATCAGGGTCTGCGCTTCGAGCACGTCGACTTCGTCGCCGCGAAGGCTTCCGCGTTGGCGCGCTGGTAGGCGACCTGATGCCCGGACCGCGTTGGAGCTGGAGCAACCTTCCGATCGTGATCGCGACGCTCGCCGCGCTCGCGACCCCCACGCCGACCGGGGCACAGGAGGCGCCCGGCGTCATCGTCAGCGAGGCGCGGCGCATCTCCTTTCCCCTGACCGTCGAGGCGCTGGGGACCACCCTGGCCAACGAGTCGGTGGAGATTCGGCCCCGCATCTCCAAGATGATCGCAGCGATCCATTTCACGGAAGGTCAGTACGTCGAGAAGGGCGCGCTTCTGGTCACCCTCGACGACGCCGAGGCCCGAGCCGCCGTGGCCTCCGCCCGGGCCAACACGGTCGAGTCCGAGAGCCAGTACCGCCGCGGGGAAGAGCTCCGGCAGTCGGATCTCGTCTCTGAGTCGGAACTGGACCGGCTCCGCGCCAGCCGGGACGCCGACCGCGCGAATCTGGACGCGGCCGAGGCGCGCCTGGCCGACACCGTCGTCCGCGCGCCCTTCGCGGGGCGTGTCGGACTGCGCCGCGTCAGCGTCGGCTCCCTGGTGGGCCCCGCGACGATCATCACCACGCTGGACGATACGAACCCCATGAAGATCGATTTCAATGTGCCGGAGACGGCGCTGGGGTATCTGGCGCGCGGCCTGACGCTCGTCGCCCGAAGCGCCGCCTATCCCGACTCCTCCTTCCGTGGAAAGGTGGACGCCATCGACAGCCGGGTCGATCCCGTGAGCCGGACGATCGTCGTGCGCGGCGTGATCCCGAACCGTGGCGGACTACTCAAGCCCGGGATGTTCCTGACCGTGATGCTGCAGCGCGGCGACGTCACCGCCGTCGTCGTTCCGGAACAGGCGATCGTGCCGGTCCAGAGCAAGCAGTACGTCCTGGTGGTGGCGAAGGACGGCACCGTCAGCCGGCGCGAG
>QJVW01000026.1 GCA_003235575.1 Candidatus Eiseniibacteriota bacterium
GTGGCGACCGCGAGGCTCTCGGGAAGCGCCGCCGCCTCGAAGAGCGCCTGAAGGTCGCTCATCGAGAAGCAGGCCATGATGTGGGAAGGCTCGCAATCCTCCGCTTCACCCTCTCCCTCGCCCATGCCTTCGCACTCCTCGCAGGAATCCTCGCAGTCATACGCCAGGTGCGTCGGTCGAACGGACCCGATCGATTCTCCGCCGTACGACAGCGTGAGGCTCGAAAGGTCGGCGTCGCGCAGGTCGAAGCTCTCCTCCACCGGCCACACCTTGAAGCAGATGAACTTCTTGTGAACATTGAACGCGCCGATCAACTCCGCGCTCGCCTCGAGCGCCGGGGCCGTCACCGTGATGGCGAACGGCTCCGTGGCGGTGTCGCCCTGGGAGGTGGCCGTCACGGACGCGTCGTACAGGCCCGCCGTGCCCGTGCCGGGCTCGATCGTGATCGTGGTTTCAAGTGTGTCGGAGGCAGTGCTGGACGTCGGCGCATCGAGCGTCGCGAAAGCGGGAAGCGAGGCGGACAATTCGATGGGCGCGGCGTCCGGATCAACGGCCCGGACGGGGACCGTTACGGATTCTCCCTCTTCCATCGTCACGTCGTCGATTGGATCAAGCGCCACGGGGGCCGTATTCGGCAACTGGACCGTGATGGCGAACGGCTCCGTGGCGGTATCGCCGCCGGACATCGCCGTCACGGACGCGTCGTACATGCCCGCCGTGCCCGTGCCCGGCGCTAGCGTGATCGTGGTCTCGAGCGTGTCGGAGGCCGTGCTGGACGTCGGCGCGTTGAGCGTGGCGAAGGCGGGAAGTGAGGCGGACAGCTCGATGGTCCCCGCGTCAGGGTCGACCGCCCTCACGTCGAGTGTCTTGGACTCTCCTTCGACCATCGTCACGTCGTCGATCGGGTCGATGGAGACGGGTGTTTGCGCCCTTGCCGCGGTGAGCGGCAGGCAAAGAAACAAGCCGAAGGCAAGCAGACGAAATGGTGATCTCATGGAGCCCTCCCCAATGCAGTGATGTCGGGTAATGGTCCTAGCGCTCCTGACGATTGGAGCGCACGGGGATCGTGTCTGCGGACGGAGTGCCGACGACGCCTCGATAGATCAAGGCTGCCTCGGTCAGTCACCGGTCCGACCGAAAGCCGTCCCCCAGTCTATCCCCACAGGCGAAGCCGAACGCAAGGTTTTGATCGCAGCGCGTAAGACTTTGTCCTGTGGTCACGTAGCGGCGCGCCTCCAGCCAGGGTCGGGACGGAAGACGAGGACGCCCCGCACGTGGCCACAAAATGCAAGATCGTGTACGCACAGGAACGGCTTTCTCGAGCACGAGACGTGCTGGATCCCGCCATGACGATGCTCCCGGTCAGGTTGTCGCTCCGCCGAAATCCGCGTCGCGCCTGGCACGCGCAATGCACAATTCCAGCGTGCAAAATGCCGCCGCGGCAAGGCGACATTTCCTGGGGGTCCGATCACGTAAGGAGTGCGTCATGACCAACGAGACGAAGAGCCTGGTCATCGAGGTGAAGGACCAGATCGCGAATACATTCGGTGGCATCAACGATTTCAGCGAGGGGCTCGCGGGTGCGGTGTCGAACTCCGTCGTCGAGGCGTACCCGGACGGCGCGATGTCCGACGCCGGGTTGCGATCATTTGTGACGGATACCGTCACCGGCGCCATTCACGGCGTCACTGCCGTGGGCAGCGGCGTGGAACCCGCCGCGCCGTCGATCATGGTCGGCATCGTCCGCGGTCTGCGGCGAGTGGGAAAGGGTGACGTCGAGGCCGTCGCATTGACGGCGGCGACGCTGGTCCGGGAGGCGTTCGAGCTGGGCGGGAGCATTGGCGGCACCGCCAAGGGCGCCGTCCGGGGCGCCATCGCAGCGGCCCCCGAACTGAGTATTTCCGCCGAGGACGCCGCCGCCGCGGCGGCGTGGGGCGTCACGCAGGCATTGGGCGGGATTGGCCCCACCGCCGCCCAGGAGGTTCGGCGCGTACTTGGCAAGGGCGTCTGCGGCATCAAGGTGAGCCTCGAGGATCCGTTCGAGCCGAAGCGCGCCGCTCCCTCCCCCGATCGGGCATCGTAGCGGCCGACAGGAGCACAAGCGCGATCGCGTTGTTGCCTTCCCGGTGACAACGCCTAGTATCATCCCCAGCGTGATCGACTCGAAGCGTGTGCGTTCTGGGGAAGATCGCGACCGGCTGCCCTCGTTCCTGCTGCCGGCCGCGATCGGCTACCTCGTGTTCGTGATCTACGGCAGCCTCGTGCCGCTGGTCTTCGAACCGATCCCGCTGTCGGTCGCGTGGCATCGATTTCAGCAGATCCCGTACCTTGCGTTGGGCGTTCAGTCGCGCGCCGACTGGGTTGCCAACATCCTCCTCTTCATCCCGCTCTCCTTCCTATGGACGGGGATTCTAACGACAGGGGCCAGGACCTCTCGGCGGGTGGCCGGATCCGCATTCGTCTTGGTTGCCTGCGCCAGCCTGAGTTTCGCCATCGAATTCACGCAACTCTTCTTCCCGCAGCGAACCGTCTCGCTGAACGACCTCATCGCCGAGAGTCTCGGCGCCGGAATCGGGATCGCCGCGTGGTGGCTTGCCGGCGCGGCATGCCTGCGTTGGCTGCGGCGCTGGCGGCAGGCACGGGGGATGGCGAGCACGGCCACGAGCGTTCTCTGGATATACCTCGCGGCGGTCTTTCTCTACAACATGATGCCGTTGGACCTCGTCCTAAGCCCGGTCCACCTCTACCACAAGCTGAAAGTCGGGCGGATCGTGCTCGTTCCCTTTGGCGGGGCGTCCGCGGAATTCCCGTCAGCGCTCTACGGCTTGGCGACGGACGTCCTGGTGTGGATCGTGCCCGCGGCGCTGTGGATGCTCGCCGGGCGATCTCGCCTCGGGGCGTGGACGCGTACCGTGGCGGCCGCCGCCGCGGTCGAAGTGTTTCAGCTCTTCGTGTACACGCGCGTCAGTGACGTGACCGACGTCGTCACGGCCGCGCTCGGAGCGGGCATCGGCGTGTGGATCGGCGGCCTCGTCGCCCGGCGCGCGGGTTCGGTCCGTGGCGCCGCGGCGCCCCCGGCGAGCGCCGATGCCGGGCGACGCTGGGCCGTGGCCGGCGCGCTGGGATTCGTGGCATGGGCGATCGCGGCGTGCGTGGCGTTCTGGTATCCGTTCGATGTCGTACTCGAGCGGAACGCCATTGTCGAGCGGCTTCATCGCCTGGCCAGCGTTCCCTTCGTCTCCTACTACTTTCAATCGGAGTACACGGCCCTCTCGACGGCCCTCCGGAAATTCTTCTTCTTCGTGCCCGGTGGCGTGGCCCTCGCGATCATGTCTCGGCAGCTCGCGACACCGCGCGCACGCCGGTACGCGGCGATCGGAGCGATCGGCCTGGTCTTCGTGGCCGCAAGCATCGTGGAATTGGTGCAGGTCCTTCTACCCTCCAAGTTTCCCGACTCGACCGATCTCCTGATCGAAACGGTGGGCGGCGGGGTTGGATACGGCGTGGCGGTCATGCTATGGAATCGTCTTGGTCTGCCCGGAGCGGCGCGCCCTGGCTCCGCGGCGGAAGGGCCGGACCCGTCTCGGTGACACGCCTCGTACGGTCTTCCGAAGGGCCGATCACCGTCGTCCGACGCCACGGGAACAGGCTGGCCCCGTGGGCCCGGCGTTCAACCAGGAGCAGACGATGAAGCAGCGGTTGAAGCGGATCCTGGCGATGACCCCTCTCTACTACCCCCTTCGCAACTGGAGGGTGGGGAAGCGTCAGCGCGCGGATCTCGCGGCGTGGGAGCGGCGCGGGAGAGTCGATCCCCCGCCGCACCTGATCAAACAACGAACACTCCTCGAGCATGCGGAGCGATTCGGGCTGAAGATCCTCGTGGAGACCGGGACCTACTACGGGGACATGGTCGAGGCGATGCGTCATCGCTTCGATCGGATTTGGTCCATCGAAGTGAGTTCGGAACTGTACGAAGCGGCCAGGGCACGATTCAGGGGCGCGAAACACATCGAGCTGATTCACGGGGATAGTGGGCAGGAACTACAGCGCGTGCTCGCCAAGGTGGACCAACCGGCTCTGTTCTGGCTGGACGGTCACTATTCGGCCGGAGACACCTCCAAGGGAGTGAAGGAGACCCCCATCCTCGAAGAGATCGAACACATCCTCAGCGCTCCGGACCGAGGGCATGTCATCATCATTGACGATGCCCGTCTCTTCGGAGCGGATCCGGCCTATCCAAGTATCGAGGAATTACGCCGCCTCATCGTGGCGAGGCGACCCGGAAGCGATGTGCACGTGCAGGATGACAGCATCCGCGTGACACCCCGGCGCTAGAGCCGGCGGCTACGACGCCCCGATTCGCTCGCGTAGCAACGCCGCGCGCTCCGGATCGGTCACGTGTCGGAAATAGAATCGGCGAAGCTTGTCCTCGGTGAACCACTCCAGCATTTCGTATTCGGGGCTGGGCGCCGCGAGAAGCCCATCGAGTTCGGTGGGAAAGTCCTGGATCGAGGCGCCGCGGCGACGGAGCGAGTCGAGGAGCGCGGCGTCCCAGTTCAGAACCCTCCCTCGAACGCCCGCCATCTCGATGTCGACCAACGGAATCTCGCGGTGAAGCTGGAACACCTCGGGCGCGCCACGGAAGAACGACACGTGCGCGCCGCGCTCTCCCAGCACGTAGTCCACATCGGCCAATTTCTCGTGCCCGATTCGGGTTCGCTCCGCCAGCGGCTGGTGGGCGATGTGGCGATCGGTCAATCCGGTGCTGCATTCAATGGCGAGACGGGGGCGAGCGTAGTAGACCATTCGCGCCTCCCCTCCGAAGAAGGCAAGGCGAACCGGGAGTCCCTGGAAGAAAGGACGAAGCGCCAGCCCCACGCCCTTTGCGTGCTCCGTCGCCTCGGTGGAGTAGTAGTTCGGCTCGAACACGATTCCACGAACGGAACCCAAGGGGTTGCGCGGAAGCGGATATGGCGTGAAGACGATTCCGATTGCCGCGACGCCCGCCAGAACCCACCGGCCCAGCGCGTGGTCCCCGCCGATTTGAATCAGGGATCGCTCGAAGAGAACGAGCAGGAGGGGCGTCACGGGAATCAGGAATCGCCCGAACATGAAATCCCCGCCGACGCGGAACACGAACGCCGCATAGGCGAGCGCGAGCATGCCGGCGAGCAGCACGCTTCGTCGCCAGCGATCCCGCACGGCCGGGTCGATCGCGCCACCCCCGCCCACGGTGCGAAGCCACGCGATCGCAACCAAGGCGATCCCGAGTAGAAGCGGCCAGTAACGAAGGAAATAGAGCTTGATGTAGAACGCACCCTGGGAATACCAGGGAATCGCGGCCGACTTGGCGTAGTACGTGTTCGGAAAGTAGTCGCCGAAGTAGCTGATGCGCCACGCGGTATACGGAAGCCATACGACGAGGAACGCGGCAAGCAGGATGACCAACGTGCGCGGCCTTCTCGGGTTCGTGATCAGCGCGAAGAGCGCCATCGTCGCCGCGATGAGGACGCCATCCGGACGCGTCATGGCAGCGAGGCCGAGGAGCAGTCCCACGGCCGCGGCGCGTCCTTGCCCGGGCTCGCCGCGAGCCAGTAGCACGTAGGCCAGCGTGATCTGCAACGTGAAGAGGGACGTCTCGAGTCCGCCGGTGGCGAAGATGTTCCAATCGGGGTGCAGGGCCGCGAGGATCGCGGCGACCGGAATCCAGGAGACCGGGCCCGCCTGCTCGCGACGGATCGACCAGGAGTTCCAGATGAGAATTCCGATCGCCGCCGCGTAGCAAGCGATGCCGGCCGTCGTGGCCCACCGCTCCGCGTCGGCGCCGATCCAGAGTCCCAGCGCGGACCAAAGCGTCCACAGGAAGTTGCTGTAGCCCTCCACGCGCTCGCCCGGGTTGTACACCAACCCGAGCCCCCCCACGAGATGCTCGGCGTATCGGAACGAAATGAAGGCGTCGTCGCACACCCAACTGCGGCGCAACGCGGCCCAGACCGCGTAGGTCAGCGCTCCCGCGCCGGATATCCAAAACACCAGGGTCGCCAAGGAAGAACGGCCGGAGGGAGGTCGCACGCGCGGGTTGCCGACGTCGGCGGCGGGCGGGTCCTGCAACGGTTGGTCGGGCACGGAACCTCGTGAACCAGGGTGGGGCGGCTGCCTACTTCACGAATGCACGCCGCGTCCCATTCTAGCGGCCTAGGGATCCCCTGTCAGCAATGGGGGAACATCGACTCCAGCGCGCCGCGCTCGCCTGTCCGGGCCGGACCCTCGGCTCCCCTAGGGAGTCCGCGCCCGATGGTCACTCGCCGCGAGACGCTCCGAGATGGACACCATTTCGAGGGAGTCCACGCCGGCCGGGTCACCGTGGTACCGCATCGTGGTCGTGTACTCCTTGCCGCGCCACGTCGCCTGGGCGCTGTCGGGGCGCGTCCATTCCGGTTGGCCCATCACACCCGAAAGCGATTCGGCGAGCGCGAGGTAGAACGCGCGCAGGGGAGCGGGGGGTGTGGCGTGCCGTGCGAGGACCAGCCACCGCACGTGGTCAAGCGTCGGCGTCGGATCCGATGCGCTTACGTAGAAGCGATTCCAGCGCCGTCCCCCCAGCTCAGGGCCGATGCACTCGATGATGCACGCGAGGCGCCCATCCGCCGGTTCGTTGTTTCCCTCGAGTCGGGAGCACACGAATCCGCCTCCCCTCGGGAGTGGAAAGCCTTGCCCGATCATCGGCACCGTCAAGGAACCGGTCATCGTCGTGAGATGGCGCTTGATCAGCGTCGAGTCCGAGAACCAGGCATCGGTCCATGGCGCCGGGGGCCGCGCCGATCGGGCCCGCTCGGTCGCGTCCGGCTGTGACGCGCGCGAACCCGGCGCCGGCAGGGAGGATTTCGAGCGGCCCCTCCGCGCTCCGGCCTTCCAATACTCGAAAATCCCTTGGTGCGCGGCCGCGGACGTCGCGAGCGTGATCCCAAGCAAGGCGATCGCGGCCAGATGGCGCCGATTCATCCAAGCCTCCCCGTGCGTGAATTCCGGGGCCGCAACGGACGCAGTCCCCAGGTGTTAGCCATTTGATCGGCAGGCACGGCAGCGTTGCTGAATGGGTCTTGACAGGTAACCCAAAAGTTACCTATAATTACAGCACAATGAGTTACCAGTTTGAAATGAGCGGCCCCGAAGCCAAGGGCTTCACGGCCCTCGCCGATCCGACCCGACGAAGAATCGTCGCCCTGCTCGCCGAGCGCGACCGGGGGGTCACGGAGATCGCAGAGCACTTCTCCGTCTCGCGGCCGGCGATCAGCAAGCACCTTCGCGTGCTGCGCAGGGCGGGGCTCGTGAGCGAAACGAAGCGGGGACGGGAACGCGTGCAGCGTTTCGACGGGTCGGCGCTCCGATCGGTCTCCGAGTGGATTCGGCACTACGAGGCGTTCTGGCAGGAGCGCCTGGCTACCTTGAAGTCGATCGTGGAGGACAAATCATGAACGGCGTGCACATGACCATCGACCTCGACGCCCCCGTCGCGCGCGTCTGGGAGCATCTCACCAATCGCGAAAAGCTCGCACAATGGCTGATGACGAGCGACTTCACCGCGAAGGTGGGCTCGCGTTTCACCTTCAGCGCGCCGCCATCCGGCACCTGGGACGGACAACTCCATTGCGCCGTGACGGAGCTCGTCGAGCCCGAGCGGCTTGCCTTTACGTGGAACGCGAACGATATCGGCGCCGAGACGCTCGTCACCTTCCAGCTCGAGAAGATCGCGTCCGGAACGCGCCTGACGCTCACGCACACGGGCTTCGACGGCGCCCTGCCCGGGGCCACGGGACGGCATGCGGCAGGATGGACGAGGGTGCTGAAGTCGCTGGAGAACACGGTGTGCGGTTCCCGTGCCGACTACGACTGGAGCGCGCTCCAGATCACGCGTCATATCGCGGCGCCGCTTTCGGAAGTCTTCGCGCTCTGGTCCACGGCCGCGGGGCTGAAGCGCTTCTGGGCCGACGTCGTCGCCTGCACCGCCGCCGACGGCACGGTCCGCGCCGCCACCGAGACGTTCCGCCTTGGGGATCGCGTCGCGCTCACGTTTTCCACCGGCGCGTCCACCGAACTCGAGATCATCAACATCGAGCGCGATCGTTTCGTGACCTTCACGTTTGGAACGGAGTACGGGTGGGTTCACGTCGGGCTGACACGGGAGGGAGAGCGTACACGGATCGTCCTGCGCCAATGGGGGTCGCCGACGGATGGGGATGCGCCGTGGGACATCCACGCCAACGCACGCGGGTGGTGGATCTTCAACTTGATGAACGTCGAGTCGGTTCTTCTCCACGACCACGATCTCCGCGTGCGCGCGGCCGGCGCGGAGAACGGCTTGGGCGCGCGCTACGCCGCGGGGAACCGAACCACCGAAGGCCCGCACGATTGGTCGGCCTTCGACGTGTTTCTCCACATCGAAGCGCCGTCGCAAGACGTCTTCTCCCGCTGGCGGACCTCCGCGGGCATCGAGAGTTTCTTCGTCCGCGACGCGTCCTACCGCGATGGATCAGGGGCGACACGACCACCTACGACCGCGTGCGAAGCCGGCGATGCGTATGAGTGGATCGGCCTCCACGATTTCCGGATGAAGGGGCAGGTGATCGAATCCACGCCTCATCGGTTCGCCTTCACCTTCGGCGGCCGGTATCGCGTGGACGTCAGCGCGTCAGGCCATGGTGCGGGCACGCTGCTCCACCTGCGTCAGAGCGGAATGCGCGACGACCCCGAGGAACGGGTGCACGGATCGCTCAACTGTAGGAGCTGCTGGATCTACTTCCTGACCGCGCTGAAGTGCCGTTTGGAGCGTGGCGTGGACCTGCGCGATCGAACGCGCGAGACGGCCGACTCGATTTCGGTGGGCTACAACCTGGCCTCGTAGTCGACGACATCATTCCACAACTCGCTTCCGGTTGCGCCATCCTGCCCTTCGGTCCACAATGCCAGTGCCCGTTGTGAAGGATCACGATCCCACGAAGAGGAGGGCATTCGCATGGATGCTGCGTGGAACCAGGCATGGGAGCAGATGCTCCAGATGGTCGCGGTATACGTGCCCAATCTGCTCGGTGCGACCGCGATCTTGGTTGTTGGATGGCTGCTGGCCGCCATCGGCGCCGCGCTCGTTCGCGGGGCGCTACACAAGACGACACTCGACAATCGTCTCGCCGGATGGCTGGTAGGTGAAGAGCAGGCGCGAACCGTCGACGTCGAGGGGGCGGTGGGGAAGGGCGTGTTCTACATCATCATGCTCCTCGTCCTCGTCGCGTTCTTCCAGGCGCTCGGACTCACCCTCGTCACGGAACCGCTCAACCGGGCGCTGGTGCAGGTATCCGAATACCTCCCACGCATCGTAGGCGCCGGGCTCCTTCTGGTCGTGGCGTGGCTGCTGGCCAGTGGCGCCCGCATGGTGCTGGGCCGGGTCCTCCGCGCCTCGGGACTCGACCAACGGCTCGGCGAGAAGGCGGGCACGCCCCCCGATGGCAAAGCTCCGGTGAGCCAATCGATCGCGGAGACGGCGTTCTGGCTCGTACTGCTGCTCTTCCTGCCCATCGTGCTCAGCGCCCTCGCGCTCGAGGGAATCCTCGTTCCCATTCAGGGCATGATCGGGGAGGTTCTCGCGTACCTGCCGAACCTGTTCGCCGCAGGTCTGATTCTGCTCGTCGGTTGGCTGGCCGCCCGGATCCTCCGGAACATCGTGACGGGCTTCCTGGCGGCTGCCGGAGCCGATCGCTTCAGCGAGTCCGTGGGGCTCGCGCGCATCCTGGGATCGATACGGCTCTCCACGATGGTAGGGCAGGTTCTCTACGTGCTGGCGCTCGTGCCGGTGGTGGTGGGGGCGCTGACGGCGCTCAAGCTCGATACGATCAGCAAGCCGGCCAGCGACGTGCTCCTCGAAATCGTTTCCGTCTTGCCGAATATCTTCGCGGGCATCGTTATTGTCCTGATCGCGTACGTACTAGGAAGGCTGGTCTCCCAACTGGTCACGAACCTCCTCTCGGCAGCCGGCTTCAATGTGGTATTGACCCGCCTGGGGCTCGGCCGCAGCGTACCCGAGGGTGGACGGTCGCCGGCGGAGGTCGTTGGCTTCATCGTTCTGATCGCCATCATGCTTCTCGCGAGCATGGAGGCGTTTCGGATCCTTGGATTCACGGTTCTCTCGGATCTGATCGCGCAGTTCAACGTCTTCGCCGCCAAAGTGCTGCTGGGGCTCGGAATCGTCGCGGTGGGGCTCTTCTTCGCTCACCTGATCGGAGAGAAGATCGCCTCGAGTGGAACCGCGAATGCCGGCATCCTTTCCTTCCTGACTCGCATTTCCATTCTCGTCCTCGTCATATCCATGGCGCTGGAACAGATGGGAATCGGCTCGGAGACGGTCCGCCTCGTCCTCGGCATCGGGCTGGGCGCCGTCGGTGTCGCGCTCGCGATCGCGTTTGGCTTCGGCGCGCGCGAATCCGCCGGGAAACTCGTGGAAGAAGGACTGCAGTCGCTCCGCAGGAAGCGGGAGCCCTGACCGGGGCGGCATCGGCACACGGAGTCGAATCAGTCGGGGCCCGGCGCGGCAATGCGCCGGGCCCCTGCGCGTCCTGCCGCCCCTTGCTCACCGACTATCCCGAAACTCCCGCGACGGCGCGTCGTAGTGGATGTAGACGCGCCTCGGATGAACGCGCTGGCGCGAACCTCGGCGCCGGTTTCAGGCCGCTGCCCGCCACGTAGTCGCGGGGCGCAAACCGGTGCGCTCCAGCGCGATCCGTCGCGACGAAGGGAGCGACCCTCATGAATGCCATGATCTGGATCGGGGCACTCGGGATGCTGAGTCTGAGCTCCGTGGCGGCCCATCCGTCGCGCGCCCTGGCGGCTACCGCGCCCGCGATTCGCACCGCGGAGATCGTCGCCGGGGAGGCGATCTCCGTGCGGTCTCGCCTTCTCGATGAAGAACGCACGCTGCTGATCCGCACGCCACGTGGGTACGACGCCGACACCCGGCGGTATCCGGTCCTCTTCGTTCTCGACGCCGACTGGCACTTCAACGTCGCGGCGGCGGAGGTGGAGTTCCTCTCCGAATGCAGCTATCTCTCGACCCACCCCGCGCCCCCGCTGATCGTCGTGGGAGTGATGAACGTGGATCGCAACCGCGACTTCACGCCCACGCATTGTGTCCTGCAGCGCGGGATGAGCTTTCCCACCAGCGGCCGGGCGGACACTTTTCGCCGGTTTCTGGTCGAGGAGGTCGTGCCGCTGATCGATGAGCGGTACCGAACCGTTCCCTTTCGGATCCTTGCGGGGTGGTCGCTCGGGGGGCTGTTCGCGATTCAAACGCTCCTCGACGAGACGCCCGTCTTCGATTCCTACCTTGCCATCAGCCCAAGCCTTTGGTGGGACGACGCGGTGACCTTGAGGAGTCTCCGCTCGGCGGGCTCCATGTCGCCGTCGCCGGGTGCCCGGCAACTCGTTGCCACGCTCGGATCGGCCGAAGTAGCGAACAACACCAGTGTCGCGGCATCCACCAGGGCGTTTCTCGACCACCTGAAGGCGAACCCACTGCAACACGTATCGGTCGACGAGGTCGTGGTGGAGGGGTTCGGGCACAATCTCGCCCCCGTGATCGCCTACGTCGACGGCCTCGCCACGATCTTCGCCGACATGAGGCTTCCACCCGACACGCTCGAAGAGGGCCTGGCGGCGGTCGATGCCTACTACCAGGCGTTGGGTGAGCGCTATCGGTACGCGATCCCCGTTCCGGAGGATGTGTACGGAACCCTGGGATGGCGACTCCTGGAGAAGGGCAAGGCGGCGGATGCCGGCGCCGTCTTCCAACGGTGGGTCGATCGTCATCCGAATTCCAGCGTGGCGGTCGCGTCCCTGGGTTCGTTCTGCCGCGAGACGGGCGACCAGGAGCGAGCCGTCGCGCTCCTTCGCCAGGCGATCGCCCTCGAGGAGCGGAGCGCCCAGCCGCGGGAGAACTTCATTCTCGATTTGAAACGGGACATCGCCGCGTTGCGGCAAGACGACGCGGAGTGACGCGACGCGGGTCTCGACGAGACGCCCATCGCGCGGTCGATCCCCTACCGCGCGTCGCGTTGGTCTCGAGACCTCGCTTCAGGTGAAATCCGCGTTCGGGGCGCATTCCGGGCTCCGGCATCCCCCAAGCGGGCTTCAATCGTTCCCACGCCTTCGATCCGACGGGCTTGCGTCATCGCCTCGCTACCCGCCACAATCCGGATCTCTCGACGATACGGGGCCGTCGGCCGCGATGCCGCGCGGCGTTCCCAGACCACGAACGAGGTGCGATGCAAAATCTCTGGTCCGACCGCGATGCGCGGGCGATGGTGGAGCACTACGCCGCGCGCGGTGTGAACGAGGACGTGGCGCTGCGCGTCTACACGTCTCGGTTGCTGGGCGGCGAGCCGCGGCTGGTGCAGCACGGCGGCGGCAATACGTCCGTCAAGACCGTGGTCCGCGACCAAATGGGCGACCACGTCGACGTGCTGTGCGTCAAGGGCAGCGGTTGGGACATGGCGCGCATCGAGCCGGCCGGTCTGCCGGCGGTGCGCCTGGAGCCGCTCCGTCGCCTGGCGGCGCTCGACGCGCTGCGGGATGAGGACATGGTCAACCTGCAACGCGGGAACCTCATCGACCAGGCGTCGCCCACGCCGTCCGTCGAAACGCTGTTGCACGCCTTTCTGCCCCACACATACATCGATCACACGCACGCGAGCGCCGTCCTGGCGCTGTGCGATCGCCCGGACGGGGACCGCGTGTGCGGCGCCGTCTACGGAGCCCGCGCGCCCCTGGTGCCCTATGTCATGCCTGGCTTCGCCCTCTCCAAACTGGCGCGCGACGTGCAGGCGGCCAACCCAACGTGTGAAGGGTTGGTTCTCCTCAAGCACGGGATCTTCAGTTTCGGCGCGTCGGCGCGCGAAGCCTACGACCGGATGATCGCGCTCGTCACCCTGGCGGAAGACTGGCTCGGCCGCGAGACGCCGGCGATATTCGTGCCCGCGAAGCTGCCCAAGCGGCCGGCCGAGGTCGCGGCGGTCGCGCCGTTGATCCGCGGGGCCGTGGCCGTTCCCGTGGACCGGGACGACGGGCGCTGGAAGCGCTTCGTGCTGGAGCACCGAACGTCCGAACAAATCATGGCGTTCGTCAACGGCCGCGACCTCGCGCGCTACAGCCAGGGCGGCGTCGCCACCCCCGATCACGTGATACGGACGAAGCCCTGGCCGTTGATCGTGCCCGCGCCGGACGCCGACGGGCTGGATGCGTTCCGCGCGGGCGCACGCGAGGCGGTTGCCGCCTATCAGACCGCCTATCGCGCCTACTTCGAGCGTCACAACGCCGACGCAACTCCGAAGCGGGAGCCGTTGGACCCGCAGCCTCGCGTCGTGCTCGTGCCGGGTGTCGGGCTCTTCGGCCTCGGCGCATCGCACCGGGACGCCGGGGTCGTGGCCGACATCGCCGAGACATGGATCGACGTCGTCACCGGCGCGGAGGGCGGCAAGGGATTCGAAAGCGTCACCGAGTCCGAGATCTTCGACATGGAATACTGGTCCCTGGAGCAAGCCAAGTTGGGCAAGGCGTCGGAGAAGCCCCTGCAGCGTCACGTCGTCGCCGTGACCGGCGGGGGTGGAACCATCGGTGGAGCCATCGCCGCCGCGTTCCATGGGCTGGGCGCGGATCTCGTGCTGCTGGACCTCGACGCGGAGGCCGCCGCCGCGACGGCGAAGAAGTTCGGCGGCCTGGGGATCGGCTGCGACGTGACGAACCGCGCGGCGGTCGATGCCGCCTTCGCGACGATCGCGCAGACCTACGGCGGCGTGGACATCGTCGTCTCGAACGCGGGCGCGGCGTGGCAGGGAAAGATCGGCGAGGTGCCCGACGAACTTCTCCGGCGTAGCTTCGAACTCAACTTCTTCGCGCATCAGAACGTGGCCCAGGCGGCCGTTCGCCTGTTCACGGCGCAGGGCACGGGTGGCGCCCTGCTCTTCAACGCCTCGAAGCAGGCGGTCAACCCCGGCTCGAATTTCGGTCCGTACGGATTGCCGAAGGCCGCGACCGTGGCCCTGATGCGGCAGTACGCCGTCGACTATGGTGCGGAGGGCATCACCGCCAACGCCGTCAACGCGGATCGCATTCGCTCGGGCCTCCTGACCGACGACATGATCGCCAGTCGCTCGAAGGCGCGAGGCGTGACCGAGCGCGACTACATGGCCGGCAACCTGCTGGGCCGGGAGGTTCGCGCGGGTGATGTCGCCGACGCCTTCGTATCGCTGGCCCTCGCGCGCAAGACCACCGGGGCGGTGCTGACGGTAGACGGTGGGAATATCGCGGCGGCGCTGCGCTAGGAGCCGCGCGCCGGTGGGCGCGCGGTGCGGCAGAATTGGCTTCTCGCGACTCGAAGCCGTGGCGTACGCTGGAACGGTTCAACGCGGCAATTCGGTCGCGGACACGTGATGCACCCGCGTCGATCGCGCACCGGCGGGCGGGCTGCGGCGCTCGTAGGATCCCGAAAGGACCCGTTCCGTGGACGTCGAGTACAAGCATCTTCTCTACGGTCAGTTGGCGGATTACGAGGCCAGCCATCCCGCGCTCTTTCGCCTCAAGGTCGCGGACGAGCACTACCCCCGCTGTTTCCCGTTGCTCCACTCCTGCCCGGACATCTACGACGACTTCCCGTGCTTCTTCTACCTGCAGCGCGGCGATCGGATTGTCGCCTCCATGGCGGCGCTCTCGGACTCGGCGACCATCGACGGACAGACCGTCCCCTGGGCATGGTGGGGCGCCCTGTTCACGTCCCCCGATTGCCGCGGGCAAGGTCTGGGCAATACGCTGATGGATGGCGTCATCCGGACGTTCGACGAGCACGGGATCACCATCGGCGGGTCGTTCGCCAGTCCGATCTCGGTTCGCATGTGCCTGAACCTTGGATTCCAGATGACCGGCCGTGCACCGAGGCTTGTGTTGCTCAAGAGCGCCCGTCCGTTTCTATCTCCCCACGTGCCCGCCAACGTAATTGTCACGCTGTTGGACGCGCCGTACCGCGTGCTGGCCGGAGGAATCCGAGCGCTGACGTCGTCGGGTGGGCGAAAGGACACGGAAACCGCGCCCTTGATGCTGGGGGGCGGAGAAGCGGAAGGCGCGGGCGTGCCGCCGGACGCCACGGCGCCTCGCTACCACCAGCCGTGCCACTTCAATGACACGTGGGACAAGTTTCGCTGGAAGGTCGCCCAATGCAAGGACGCGAGGATCTACCACATCACCGAGCGCGCTTCGGGTGACGTGCTGGCGCGCTTCGTGACGAAGACACGCCTGGTGACCGGGGCCTTCGCGGAGAAATACACGGGGTTCCGCCTGATGACGCTCATGGACTACATGGTGTTCGGCGAGCCGGAAGCCGGCTACGCCGCGCTCGCGAACGTCGTGACGCGGCAATTCTGGGAAAGCGACGCCGTCGTTCTGGAGTCGGTCGCCGCCTCGGAGGCGTTGAACAAGCGACTGAGGCGGAAGTTCATGGTGCCGGGTGGCAAGGGGGTGGCGTTCTTCTACAAGACACCCCGTGGCGTCACGCTGCCTCCGGTCGCCAACGACGTGAGCCACTGGCATTTCACGCATTTCAGCACGGACGCATTCTCCTTCAGCTGACCGGAGGCGTCCGCGGTACGGTCCCCGAGGCGCGCGCGTCCGAACGGTAGGGGAGCGGCGCAGGGATCCACGATGAAGCGCTACGTCAAAACGATCGCCAAGCGAATGCTGGAGGGGATTCTGTTCGTCCAGCGCCTTCCGCGCGCGTGCGCGAACAGCGCGCTGCTCACCTTCGACGACGGCCCCCACCCGACGTTGACCCCCGCGATTCTCGACATGCTCGACGCGCATAACGCGCGGGCCTGTTTCTTCGTCGTGGGCGCCTTCGCCGAAAAGGAACCCCGCCTGCTTCAGGAGATCGTAGCGCGGGGCCACGTGGTCGGGAACCACAGCTACGCGCATGGCCGCGCCGATCTGGGCTTCGTCTCCTACGCGGATGACGTCTACCGATGCCAGCGAACGATCCGGGAGATCACGGGTCTCGAGACGAGCCTGTTTCGGCCGCCCCAGGGTCGCGTGACCTTCGGCGGGACGATCGCCTCGAGACGGTTGGGGGCCAAGCAGGTTCTCTACTCGATCCAAGGCGGGGAATTCAGCTACGCAAAACATCAATCCGCGGAGGAGATATCCCGTCGGCTTGCGGACGAGATCAAGGGACGGGACGTCGTGCTCCTTCACGACAACAGCGAGAAGACGATCCCCGTGCTGGACGTCGTCTTGCCGGCACTCCGGCGGCGCGGCCTCGACTTGCGATCCGGCGCCGCCCATCTCCTCTCCTAGGCGCGGGCGCCGGGTTGGGACGCTCGCGGATGGTCGCAACGAAGATCGGGCACGGCGGTGAGCGCTCCCGGGACGAACGCCGGGGCCCTCGGCCAGCGTGCCGACCAAGGAGGCGTGTCTCATGATGCGGCGCGATCACCGTGTCGTTCTCGCGCACGTCCTGGCCTGTCTACTCGTCGTATCGATGCTTCTCGCGGCTGCGCCGTCCTCGTCGCAGGCTGGTCCGGTGGTCGCGTCCGCACGGCCGCTTCCCCTGATCGATCGTCGGCCGGCTCGTCCGGATACGACGGCTCAGGAGGAGGAGGATGCCGGGCGCGCCCCCGGTGACGTCGTGGAGGACGATGCGAACAGTCCGTACCCGCCGGACGAATACGACGATGCGAGTCCGGAAGTGCCCCTCAAACTCGTCCTCTACGGCATTCACATGGTTCCCACGGGCCGGGATGCGAAGGAGTCCGGCCGGGCCGGGTGGGGGGGCGGCGGAAAGATCGTCGCTTCCGTCGGCCCTCTGGCGCCCGTGGGGGCGTTCGGCCTCGGCTTCGAGGTCGTGAATCTACTCTCACGGACGAGGAAGTTCTTCGACCCCGTAACGCAGCTGCGCGTGGAGCAGCAGACGTCGCAGAATCTCTACCGCCTCTACCTCGGCGCGGAGATCGGCGCCCATGGGCACGGCTTCGTCCGCCCCTACGCGGGCGCTAGCCTCGCCGCCTGGTTCCACAACATCCACACCGATGTCGTGATCCCGAATGACGCCGATCCCGACAACGAGATCCGTCAAAGTCTCGACTCCGACGGCGACGCGTCGCTCGGGTACGACCTGACCCTGGGCGCGGACCTCAATTTCAGGGGAATCCTGGTGGATGGCGGGGTCCGATTCCTCAAATCGTTCGGCGTGCCGCACCAACTCGGACTCGAGGCGGAGCGGATCCACCCCGGCTATGTCCAAATCTACCTGGGCATCGGAGTCGACCTGAGCGCCGGCGGGGAACGGTTCCTCGACTGACCGGCCGACGTCGCGGCCCCGATGTGCTACGCGGACGATGCCGGCCCGTACATCTGTGCCGGTTCGAGCGTTCCCGGAAAGCGTGGGCGCAGCGCGGATCGCGTCGCGCAGCAAAGATGGCAGGCGTCCGCATACAGCGCGGCGCGCGGCACGTCGTATCGCGTGGCCAGGGCAGCCGGGCCTCCGGCCAGGAGCGGACCCACGATCGGGTGGGTGTCCGGCTCGTACGTCTCGCAAATCGTGCGAAGCGGCGTGGCGAATACGTTGCCGATCGAAATCCCCTGGCACACGTGCACGTGGCCGAACGGGTCGACGTGCACGCGTCCCGGCTCGCGAAGATCCTCGTGAGGGCACGTCGTGAACCGGGACCAGGGAATCGGCGTGGCCTGGTTCGCGAGCCGCTCCGCGGCCCTGCCCCGGTACATGAGCGCGGATTCCCCGGCGGGCAGTTGCCCCACGCGTTTCGCCGCATCGCTGGCGGCGGGGGATGCGATGCGGATGACGTCGACCGGAATGTTCAGGTCCCGGGCGGCCGCCGTCGCCGCCGCGACGCGCTCCTCCTGCTCCACGTCGCCGTGATACGGATCGCAGCTTAGCGACAGATCCTCCACGGATCCGGCGAAGTCCCGCAGCCACTCCCGCGCATCGCGCCGGCTGGTCGCCCAGTACGCGTTCGAGACGATACCCACGCGAAAACCCATCGCGGCGGCGCGCCGCACGCCCCAGAGCAGCAGCGCGTGATAGAGAAATGGCTCGCCACCCTCGTAGTAGATCCACTCGATCGTGCCGACGTCCTTCGCCTGGCGAAGAATGTCGTCGAGTTGATCGATGGTCAGCGTGCCGCTCTGATCGGGACTTGACCAAACGAAACAGTGATCGCACGCGTAGGTGCACGTGTAGGTGAGGAGAAGATGCAGGCCGGAGAGTGTCATCGTGGGCAGTGCCTCCGTACGACGTTCCGTCCGGATCATAACACCGACGCTTCCGGGCGGTGCAGTCCCACCGGCGCGCGCGGTGCTTACGACCTTCGTACCCCTTGCGGGCGCCGCCAATCGGGCGCACGATCGCTACCTGGGCCATCCGGTTTCGGACGGTTGCGCATCGCGCCCATCCCGCCACGAATCACACCTCCCCGAAGTGGCAATCGGCGCCAAGAAAACCCGCTGTCACTCCGCATTCGGAAGAGGAGACCGCCATGTCACGAGCCCGCTATCGCCTACCCGTGCGCGCCTTACTCCCAACCATGATGCTGATGCTCCTGGTCGCTCTGTTCGGCTGTTCCAAGGTCGATCCGTCCGCCGATCGCAGCGGGGGGATCGCGGCCGATCGACTTCTATCGGCGTCCGATCGGGCACTCGGAGCCTCGCCCGCGATCAGCCAGCTGGACCCCGGTCCGCCCGCCGATCTCAGGACCGTCACCGCCGGCCCGCATTCCCTCACGCTATGGCCCTACACGGGTAGGTCCTTCGACGGCGAACCAAGCGATCCGATGCATCTCGTCTTCTGGGGGGATGCCGATCCGCTACGCATTCGGTCCGCCCTCATGGCGCTCGATGGTGATCGGACGAGCTTGGGCCTTCCGCCTATCCCGCCGTTCAACGAGCGATGGGAAGACGCGATGGGGGATGTGCAGACGGGTTACTCGGATGGTGGCTGGAGTGGGAGCGTGGTGCAACTGCGGTTGGGCCAGTACGAGCCATTGCGCGTCCATCTGAGACTGTTCCAGACGGGAGTGGCGTACGGAGCGGGTGGCACCTGGACGCTGGGCGCGGCGCACTTCGAGCTCCTGATCCCTGGCACGCCCGAGCACGAAGTTCTCTCCTGGGAACTGGCCAGGGCAATCGTCTTGGCGGACCTCGAGCGGGCCGGCATCGTGGCCGCGCCACCGGTTCCGTCGGATCCGCTGATCCCGGGTACGACATTCCGAGCCATCAATCCCTTCATCTACAATGCGCTCGGCGACGACCTTCGAATGCTGGTTTTCGGTCTGACGCCGCCGCCGGTTCCGGCAACCGCGCCGGTACCGATGCCGATCGACCCCCGCGCCACGATCGTGCGGCTCGGTGGCACGCCGGATCCCGCGCCTGGCTCGTGGTCGCAGGCCCTGACCCTCCCGTTCGCCCAGATGATTCCGAAGCCGCTTTGTTCCGACGGTCCCTATGATTATGTCTACGTGGAAGGGCCGGTCTCGTTGTCACGGCGATCCGTCGTGGACGGCGCGGGCGGGTACAGCTACACATCGCGCGTCACCGGGCGCCTTACGATCACGCCGATGGACGTCACTCAAGATCCACCCGTCCCCGCCGGGGAGCCGTACGAGGCGGTCATCGAGGACTCGCAGGGAGGGCGCCTCGGTTTCGGCCTCAGCTTGGCGAATGCCCGAACAAAGCGCATCGCGCCGCAGGACGGCGGCTCGGAACTCGAATTGACGAATCTCCGCGTATCGTCGTCCGGGTCGAACGCCTATCAACGGATGACGCGGTGCTTGGAACCTTAGGGCACTGGACGTCGAACAAAGTAGGCGCGAAGCAGCCGACGCCGGGGCATTTGCCGCTAGGCCAGGCGGGGGGCGGCGCCGGCGTCAGACGCCGGCGATGAATTCCCGGAACCGATCCGCGCGAAGCAGCGCGAGAACGTAGGCACGCTCGCCGCGTCCGAATTTCGTGCGCAGGACCGCGGCGAGCCGTCGCTTCTCCGCGTCCGGCCAGCGATCGAGCCGGGGTATCAGCGCGGCGATCGGCGCCATCCCCGGCGGGACGCGGCGCACCCCGATCGCGCGGGCGACGCGACGGGCGGATTCCAACTCCGCGGCACGGCGGTCGCTCCGGTGTCGGCGCTCGATCATCCGGGTCACGGCGTTCCCGACGGCGGCCACATCGTAGTCGCGGTGGTTCTCCGGCGCATAGCCGTCGCAGTGCCACACGACATCGCTGCGCGCGAGCCGTCGCAGCATCGCCGCGTCGGAGCGGGCGCCCCGGCGGCGCTGGAGCCGGCGTGCCTCGGCCTCCCCCAGGGCTCGAACTCTCGCATCGATGGGCCGAAATCCCAGCCTCCAGTAGAACCAGAACGACCCGGCATCGATTCCCTCCGGATTGCCGTAACCGACCTGGTAGCGGCGCACGATGAAGATCCGGGAGCCGAAATGCTTGCGGAAGAGCGCGGCCACCTTCGTGAAGGCGTACGCGGACTCCCCATCGCGGTACGTCGGGAAGATGTTGATCCCGATGTCGCAGCGATCGAATAGAACGGCGCCGTAGGCGTAGCCGATGGGGACGCCGTTGCGGAGCAGAAGGCAGCCGTAGTTGGCCTCCAGCGGAAGTCGGAGCGTCTTGGGAAGGCCAAACATGACGATGTCGAGACCCCGGCCGCATCGCGTCCGGTACGTCTCCTCGGGATTCGCGTTCGTAATCACGTAGAACTCGCGCTCGCGAAGAGAAAGCGCGGCGCGCGCCACGTGGATGAGCCGACGGGCCCGCGACGCGGGGACTCTCGTCAGCGGGCCGATCCGTTCCCGGACCGCCGCCGCGAAATCCGCAGGACGCTCGCGGCGCACGGTTCGGCTCGTGAACATTCCGGAGGAGGGAACGGTGAGGTGGGTGACGCTTTCCCGGCGTCCGGTGAGATCCCATCGCAACGGAAGCTCGACGGTCTCGTAGAGATGCCGAGCCACATCGGGCGGGAATCCCCTCGCCTTCAATCGCGCGATCAGCCAGGAGAGCGCGCCGGCCTTGTGTCCGGCGAGTGCCGCGCGAACCCAGTCCCACGCCCCACGGTCCTCCTCGTCGACGCCGTCGATCTCCGCCCAGCCCACCAGGAGCGAAAGCAATCCGCTCAGCTCGTCCCAGGTTCCGTGCATGTAGGCGGCCCAGTCAATCGTCACCGCCGCGCCCTGGGTCTCCAGCAGCCATTGGCTGATTCGGTAGCTATAGGGGTAGGAATAGGTCGTGCCGGCGATGCCGGTGTCGACGAGTTCCGCGCGCACCGCGGCGATCCGCGATTCGAAACGGGCCAGTCCACGTTCGGCCCGTAGGCGCTCGGAACGGGTCCTGGGGTAAGCGCGCTGGAAGCAAAGCCGCTCGTGCTCCTCGCGCAGCGCTTCGGCTCGCGTCGCGAGATCCTGCTCCACGCGGCGTCGCATCCGTTTCCTGCGTACGGTCGCCATCAGCGGGGCCGACGTGTGATGGCGGAGGTCGCACCGTGCATGGGCGTCACGGTATCACACGGGCCGCGGTCGTTGTCGGGGAGAACCCATCACGCCGGATCAAGGCCCCGGGCGCGCGACCCGCGCCCGGGAGCCTCGACCGCGTGGCTTACTTCGCCTCGGCCCGCTTGCTCGGATCGTCGGCGGGATTCACGTAGGTGAGGGCGAATGGTCCCGGTCCGTGCACCTGGACGACCGCGTCGGTCGCCGCCATGGCGTAGTGCCGCATCTCGGCCGGCAGAAGCACGTATCCGCCCACGGGCATCTTCGTCATGGTCGCCTTGTCGAACTTCTCGCCCATGCCGATCGCCACCGTTCCCGACAGGACCGTCACGTGTTCATCCGTAGGGTGCCAGTGCGGCGCGATCATGTAGCCGGCCGGCATCTTCAGACGAACCACGTAGAGGCCTGACTTCGAGGGATCTCCCGAAACCACCGTAAACGACATCCCCTTCTCGAAAACGGGCGGGGGATCGCCCCACTTCAGCTCGTCGCCCTGGACCAGAACGTGCGCGGGCTCCGTAGCCTCCTCGGCCACGGCGTTGCCGCAGGCGAACGCCAGCATCACGGCAAGGCAGAGAATCCTCTTCACGGTTGTTTCCCCCTATGGTTGGAGCAGCGGGTATCGGAGTCGTCGACTCCATGCGCCTGGCATCCCGGGGCGAGGTCGATCGCCCGCGGCCAGGGCGTTCCTACGGGAACGGGCAATGTAAGCAGGAATGCCCCGGAGCGCAAGTGTGGATGCGCCGCCGAAGCTTGCCCCGGCGCCCGGGCCACTCCGCGGCCGCCCCATCGTTCTCCCGCCTAGGCGTTTGCGTGCTTCGTCCGCTCCCGTGCCCGCGCGCGGGGCGGAGCAGGCGACGGACCACGGTTCGCCCCCACGACAAGGTGAGCGGTCCAACACGATAGGAGAAGCAGGAACGGGAGGTTCGCGCTCCACGGATCGCCGTATAGACGTCCCGAGGCCGCTCCCAGGATCGCCTGGGTGGAAATCACCGCCACGACGACGGGCAGACCTCCGATCCGCTTCACCAACGGCGCGGCCAGGACGAGGACGGGCACGAGCACGAGAAGATAGGAGTAGATCATCATGCGAGGCGCGACCAGCGCGTAGACGATGGCGCCGGCCATCACCCATTCCACCGGTTTCCGGCGCCTCCACAGTCGTCGGAAGGTCGGGATGCTCAGGGCCAGCATCAGAGCCACGTAGGCGCTCCACAGGGCGACGGCGCGATAGGGGGGCTGGTTCAGGGGCGTGACGTGATCGCCGAGAATGGTGTCCACGATCCCGAGCGAGGAAGGGTTCACGACGCCCCAGGGGCGTTCCGCGGGAAGATTCGCCAGAAACCCGCTCGCCCACGGGGCGCCAAGCAACCCCGGCGCGAACACGAGAACGACGAAGCACGCCATCCCCACGAGGAAGAGCCGCCAACGGGGACCGGATTGGCGGGAGGGAACCAGAAGCAGTGTTAGAAAGGCGATGGGAAGGAGC
>QJVW01000075.1 GCA_003235575.1 Candidatus Eiseniibacteriota bacterium
CCCCAGCGCCCGCGGCCGGGACGGGAGCGGCAGGCCCAGAAGCCATCGCGCCGCGGCGGACAAGAACGTGCGCGCGGCCCAGCGCGTCAGGTAGACGAGCGCCAGCAGACGCAGCGCAAGCAGCGCGGCCACGCCCACGGCCTCGGGTTGGAATCGCGCCAGGAGGGCGTGAGCCAGGAAGAGGACGCCGGCCAGACCCACGAGCGGCAGCTCGTCTCGCACGCGGCGGCCCTCGGCGCGAAGCGCCATCGCGGCGAAGAGTATCGTGGTCGCGGCCAGGACGAAGGGAGCTCGGGCCAGCGTGATGCCGGCGGCGGCGAACAGCGAGAAGGCGAGGAGCGCGGCTGGATGGCGCGGGCGTGCGGAGGCGACGCTGGTGCTGTTGTCGATTGCCGAGGGTGAGCCGGGCACTGCGTTGAGGGTCCTCCGTGCCGTCGGAGGCGGACCGTTCGGGTCCGCGCGGACACGAACACCCACCTAGGAACGACACTTTACCTGGGGCGGACCCTCGCTGTCAACCGAGGTCCGGGCCGGACGGCGGCCGAAGATCGGCAAGGGGCGCCGGCCGGGCGCCGACCGGACGGAACCAGGCGACCGCCAAGAGAAGCACCACGAGGACGACCGAGACCCCGCTGGTCCAGTCGCCCCACTGCACATAGCGGGTGGCCGCGATCGGCGCGGGCACCTCGCCCTGAAGGACCCGTTCCTCGAAGAGGCCCGTCGACGCGAGGACGCGGCCGTACGGATCGACGATCATGGAAATGCCCGTGTTGGCGGCGCGCACGAGGCTCATCCCCAGTTCCACCGATCGGAGTTGGCTCAGCTCGGCGTGCTGCACGGGTCCCGCCGACCGGCCGAACCACTCGTCGTTCGTGACGTTCACCAGATAGCGCGCGCCCTCCCGACGGTAGCCCCGCGCGTGCTCCCCGAAAATCGACTCGAAGCAGATGAGAACTCCGAACGGCGCGCCGGCACCGCGGAAGACCACGCGTTCGGCGCCGGGGGTCCACTCGGCCTGCCCCAGGTCGAACGAGCCCAGGAAGGGAAAGATTCCCTGGAAGGGGATCCGTTCCCCGAACGGGACGAGGTGGATCTTCTCGTACTGTTCCGAGACCTTCCCCGACGCGAGGACGAGCCCGGCGGCGTTGTAGGTCATCACGTCGCCGGAGGAATTGAGGCGCGCGTCGGGATAGCCCGCGAGGATCGGGATCCTTAGTTCGCGGGCGGTCGCGAGCAATCGGTGCAATTTGAGCGGTTCGAGGCGCGCGTAGAACGGCAGCGCCGTCTCGGGCCACACGATGAGTTCCGGCCGGAGGCTGTCGGACGCGGCCTCCCGTGTTAGCCGGTAGAGCGTGCCGACGACGGAGTCCTGGTGTGACGGCTGCCACTTTTCCGCGCTGCCGATGTTCGGTTGGATCAGCGCGACGCGGACGATCGCGGAAGCGCCTCCGGAGGCGGCCGCCGCGTCCGCGGCGCGAAGTCGCGCCGCCCCCCAAAGCGGCGGCACCGCCAGGAGGCCGAGCGCGAGCGCGAATCGAAGTCCCGCGTCGACGAACCGGCGCCCACCCCAGGCGGCCACGCCGGCAGCCAGGAACGCGTTCACCCCCACGATCCAGAGCGTCAGCCCCGGCGCGCCCCCGATCGCCGCGATCTGAATCCAGGCGGGATGGGCGGCCAACGCGGATCCGAGGTTTCCCCACGGGCACCCCATCTCCCCCGCGCTCTTCAGCCATTCGCTCGCGGCCCACGCGATCGGCGCGCTGACGAACACCGAGAGCCCCAGACGGTGGCGGAGCACGCGCGTGATCCACCCGAACAGAGCGACGTAGAGACCAAGGTAGAGCGCGAGAAGGAGGAGCCCGGGGCCGATGAGCCAGGGCTGCGTCATGGCGTGGGCCGGCAATCGCGTGATCCACTGGAAGAGGAGGAACGCGAATACCGTTCCGGTCGTCCAGGGAGCCCAGCGCACGACGCGCGGCGCCGGCGCGTGATCGCCGGGTCCGGGGGTCCCCTCGTGGAGCGCCAGGAGGAGGGGCACGAGGCCCACGAACACCAGGGGCCACCAACCGGTGTTCGGGAAGGAGAGGCTGAGGAGCACGCCGGAACCGGCCGCCAGGGCAAGCCCGCGGAGGTTCCGTTTAATGGAGGCGAACCTCCCGCCGCGCCTCCGCCGATTGATAAATCGCGTCGATGACCTTCATCAGCGCGAGACCCTCCTCGGCCGATGCCATCGGCGCCTCCCCCTGCGTCACGCACCGGAGGAAGTGATCGATCTCCGCCTCGTAGGATTGCTTGTAGATATTCCGCGGCGAGTCGAGCGCGGGGGTCACGTCCAGCAGCTTTCCGCCCAGCTCCTTGTGAATGCGGAACGGCTTCAAGAGCGCCGCGCCGTGGGTCCCGAACACGTTCAGGTAGGGAAAACTCTTCTCCAGAAGGAGCGCCCAGGAGACGTCGAACGAAAGGGACGCACCGTTCTCGAAGACGAGCAGCGCGGCCATCGTGTCCTCGACCTCCCGACGGGGGTCGACCGCGTACTTGGTCGCGCTGACCGAGGCCACCGTCGGATTGCCCAGCAGCCAGAGCGCGAGGTCCAGCATTTGGACCCCGAGATCCATGAGCACGCCGCCGCCGGCGCTCCGCTTGTTGTCGTACCAGGCCGGGCCCCGGGCGTCGCCGCGGCGGCGCAGCCATCCGGTCTTCGCGTAGAAGATCTTACCGAACTCGCCCCGCGCCATGTACTGCCGCAGCACCTGGACGTCGCTTTGAAAGCGCTTGTTCATGCCGTACATGAGCACGCGGTCCGCCCGGCGCGCGGCCTCGGCGATCTGTGCCGCCTCCGCCGCGTTCCGCGCCGGGGGCTTCTCGCAGAGCACGTGCTTGCCGTACCCGAGCGCGGCGATGGTCATGGGAGCGTGGAGATGATTCGGCGTGGCCACGATGACCGCGTCGATATCGTCCGAGCGGAGCAGTTTCTCGGAGTCGGTTGCGGTGCGCGGAATCCCGAAATGCTGCGCCACGAGACGCACCTTGTCGGCGTCGTCGTCGCATACGGCGACCACTTCGGCGTCACGGCGCTTCTTGAGCGCGGGCAGGTGATTGGTTTGGGCCACATGCCCGACGCCGATCACGCCGAGTCGAAGGGAACGCTTGGCCACGAATCCATCTCCCGCGATAGAGGTAGCTTCAAACGGCGAACGCCGAGCGAGTATCGTCCCCGCGCGGCATCGAAATCAAGGCCAATCCCCTTCCGGCGCGTGCGGATGCCCTTCGGCGCGCAGGCGACGCAATTTCTTCCAAAGCCCCTGGCGCGTGATGCCCAATTCCCGCGCCGCGCGCGTTCGGTTGCCGCCGTGACGCCGCAGCGCCCGGTCGATGGCGTCCGCCTCGAACGCGCGCGTCCGCTCGCGCAGCGCTTCCGGCGGCGCGCCCCGCGCCGGCGCCGCCGGTCCAAGCACGCCGAGGTCCGACGTCGTGAGCACGCCGCCGGCGCCCGCGGCATGCGTCGCCCGCGTGAGGACGGACTCCAGTTCGCGGACGTTGCCGGGCCAGGGATGGGCGGCCAGGCGCCGGAGCGCGCCCCGTGTCATGCCGCGAACCTCCAGACCGTCGCGGGTTCGAATGCGGCGGAGCAGATGCGCGGCTAGCGACGGCAGGTCCGCGCTCCGCTCGCGCAGGGGCGGCACGTCGATGTCGAGGACGTGGAGGCGGTAGTAGAGATCCTCGCGAAATCGGCCCGCGCGGACGGCCTCGGCCAGATTTCGGTGCGTCGCCGCGACGACCCGCACGTCCACGCGTCGGGAGCGTGCGTCTCCCAGACGCCGAATCTCCCCCTCCTGGATCACGCGGAGGAGGCGGCTCTGGACTCCCGGGCTGGCATCACCGATCTCGTCGAGGAACAGCGTGCCCCCCTGGGCCTGCTCGAAGAGCCCCGCCCGATCGGCGTGCGCGCCCGTGAAGGCGCCGCGGGCGTGGCCGAAGAGCTCGCTTTCCACCAGGGTGTCGGGAATGGAGGCGAAGTTGTGCGGAAGGAACGCGCGCGTGGCGCGCGGGCTCAACCGGTGAAGCGCTCGGGCAACGAGTTCCTTGCCGGTCCCGGTTTCCCCGCGGATCAGGACCGTCGCGTGGCTTCTGGCGAGGAGATCGAGGCGCGCGCTGAGCGCGCGCACCGCCGCGCTTTGCCCGACGATGCCCAGCGTTTCCGCGCTCGTGCCGGTCCCCTCGGGCGCCAACGCGTCGAGCTCGAGAACGTCGGCATCCTCTCCGCGTGCCCAGGCGGCCGTCGCCCAGCCCTCTTCGATCGCCCCCACGTCCGCCCCACTCCTCCCGGCGCGCCCGGTCGCGGCACGCCCACCGCCCTCACCCTCCGACGAGCCGGACCTCGCGGTCGCCGCGAACCAGGGCCCCGATTCGATGGACGCCGTGTCCCGCCGCGCCGATGGCGCGCTCGACGGCGTCCGCGTCGGCGCGGCGCACGGCGAGCACCATGCCGATGCCCATGTTCCACACGTCGAGCGATTCCGCGTCCGACACCTTCCCCGCGTCGCAGAGCGTGCGGAACAGGGGCGGGACGGGCCAGGCGCCGCGCGCGATTTCGGCCCGGACGCCCTCCGGGAGGACGCGGGCAAGGTTGCCGGGAATGCCCCCGCCCGTGATGTGGGCCATCCCGCGGACCTCGCCCGCGGCCCGCGCCGCGGCCACCGGCGGCCCGTAGTACGGATGCGGCCGGAGCAGCACGTCCCCCACCGTTTCCTCGAGCCCGGGGAACGCGTCGCGCACCGTGAGACCCAGCGTATCGAAGAGAATCTTCCGCGCCAGCGAATAGCCGTTCGTGTGCAAGCCGATGCTGGGAAGTCCGAGCAGAACGTCCCCCGGCTCGAGCGACCGGCCGTCGATCACGGCCCCCTCGTCGGCGATCCCCACGATCGCTCCCGCGAGGTCATAGTCCCCCAGCGCGTACAGGCCGGGCATTTCGGCCGTCTCCCCGCCGATCAGGGCGCATCCCACCTCGCGGCATCCGCGGGCGAGGCCCGCCACCAGCTGCTCGACGCGCTCGGGAACGAGCCTCCCCATGGCGATGTAGTCGAGAAAGAAGAGCGGGGCCGCGCCGTGGACCAGGATGTCGTTTCCGGAGTGACAGACGAGATCGTAGCCGACGGTGTCGTGCCGATCGCAGAGCACCGCCACGTTCAGCTTGGTTCCCACGCCGTCGATGCTGGAGAGCAGGACCTTGCCCGGCGCTCCCGGGACGCGGTAGACCCCCGCGAACGCCCCGACGTCGCCCGCGACGTTCGGACCGAACGTGGAGCGGCAGTGCTCCTTGATGCGCGCGAGCGCTTCCTCGCCCCGCTTGATGTTGACGCCGGCATCCTCGTAGCGCGTCATCGAACCTCCTCCAGGACGGATGCGTTCTCGAACGCGTCGAGGCCGAGCCGTCCGGTCTCGTGCAATTCCTGCAGCGCGGCGACGAGTTCGGGATCGAATTGCGTCCCCACGTGGCGCCGCAATTCGGCCAGCGCCTGCGCGGTCGTCAGTCCGCGGCGATAGGGCCGATCGGACGTCATGGCGTCGAACGCGTCGCACACGTTGATGATGCGCGCGCCCAGCGGAACCTCCTCCGCCGTGACGCCCGGGGGGTAGCCCTTGCCGTCCGGGCGCCAGTGATGCGTGCGGACCATGACCGCGGCCGCCCGCAGCGCGCGAATCTCCCCGACGATGCGGGCCCCGGCTTCCGGGTGGCGCATCATGAGCCGCCGTTCCTCGTCGTCGAGGGACGACGGCTTGCGGATCACGTCGGGACGCTGCGCGATCTTTCCGATGTCATGCACGAGCGCGGCGTAGTGGATCGTCTCCACCTCCGATTCCGGCAGTCCGACGTGCCGGGCGAGGCGCACGGAGTAGTCGGCCACGCGCACCGAGTGCTCGTGGGTGTGCGGATCGACGGCGTCGAGCGCCACGCTCAAGGCGCGCACGAACGAAACGAGGTCCTCGCGAAGATCGGCGTAGAGTCGCAGCGCGTGCCGCGCCAAGAGGAGCGGCACGACGAGCAGGACGACGCCCCCGATGCCGCCCACCATGCGCACCTGGGCGAAGAGGAGTCCGAAGCCGATGGCCAGCGCGGCCTGCGGGATTCCGTCCCGGAACTGCTGGCGCCAAATCGTCAGGGCGGATTCGCGCGTCCGCGCGCCGAGGACCAGGCTCACCCAGCCGGTGTTGAGGGCGAAGTAGAGCGACCCCGCCAGGAGGGCTGGCCACAGGTCTTGCGGAAGGCGCGGCACGCCGAGCGTGCCTCCGGCGGCCAGGTACGCCGCCCCGGACAGGATGGTGGTGGAGGCGTAGAGGCCGGCGTTCAGCGCGGCCGCGCTCCCCCGCTGGCGTAGGAGGATCATCTGGGCCGGGACCGTGGTCAGCAGGTCCAACGCGCCCGCGATCCACGGGCCGAAGAGGATCATGGCCCCGATGTCCAGGATGGACGCCACCGTGACGGTGCCGCCGCGCGGCAGGGGGATCGGCAGCGCTTCCGCCGCGAGCAGCAGGGCGAACCAGATGCCGATGCCCCAGGCGTCCCAGCGCACCGCCTTCATCTCGGGACCGCCGAACAGCGCGATCAGAAACGGAAGCGCCGCCAAAAAGGACGGGATGACGAACCAGGCGGCGCGCGCGATCCAGGAGGGACGGCGCCTCTGATCGAAAGTACGCGGGTTCATCGTGGGCAAGCTCTGTCTCCGGTCGAGCGGGTCAGCGCCGGTCGCGATGTGACACCGACGCAACCGCCGTGCCAGGAACCGGCGGGCTCACCCCGGCCTGCGCGCGGCAGTTGGCGCGCGTTCCGCGCGCTCCGTGACCGGACGGGGCGTCGAAGGTCCGTCGGCGTCGGCATCCCCATCAGCGGAGGATGCGGGCCGTATCGTCGAGGCTGAACCGCGACATGCGCAGCACCGCCTCGGCGCGCCGCAGAATTTCCTCCCGCTCCACGCGCAAGAGTCCCGTGACCCCGAACCCCTCCACGGTGAACGAGGCCAGCACCACACCGTAGACGGCGGCGCGGCGAAGATTCAGTTCCGTCACGCGGCCCATGCGCGCGAGTGCGCCGAAGAACCCTCCCGCGAACGAGTCCCCCGCCCCGGTCGGGTCGACGAGGCTGTCGACGGGATACGCCGGGCATGTGAAATAGAGGTCCGCGCTCTGCACGAAGGCTCCATGCTCCCCTTGCTTGATCACGACGGTCTCGGGGCCGAGCTCGAGGATGGCGCGGGCGGCCCGGTGCGTCAACGGTTCGCCCGTCAGGTCCCGGGCCTCCTCCTCGTTGATGAGGAGCATCCGGACCTTCTTCAACGTCTGCAGCAGCTCGTCGCGCTTCGTCTGAATCCAGAAATTCATCGTGTCGGCCAGCACCAGCCGCGGCTGCCGCACCTGCGCCAGCACGCTCCGCTGCAGCACGGGATCGATGTTCGCGAGGAAGATGTTGCGAAGCGTCCGCAGCCGGTCCGGAAGCTCGGGCTGGAATCGCTCGAAGACGTTCAGCTCGGTGCGAAGCGTCTCCCGCGAGTTCATGTCCTTGGAGTAGACCCCTTCCCACCGAAACGTGCGGCCCTCCGCGTGATCGATCCCCTCGATGTCGAGATCGGGATGATCGAGCATGGCGCGGGCGGCCTGCGGGAAGTCGGTGCCGACGACCGCGACGAGCGAGACCGGCAGAAAATGCCGCGCCGCGAGGGCGAAGTACGCCGCCGAACCCCCGAGGACTTCCTCGGCGCGGCCGGCGGGTGTTTCGATGGTATCCAGGCCCAGCGAACCGACGACGACAATCGCCATGGTTACATCGCCTCCGGCGCGCTCACCCCGAGCAACCCCAATCCGCGTCGAATCACGGCGCCGGTCGCCTTCGTCAGGAGCAGGCGCGCGGCGGTAAGGGATGCGTCCGGGGTCACGACCCGATGATGGTGATAAAACACATGAAATTTGGCCGCCAACTCCTTGAGGTACGTTGTGATGCGGTGCGGCTCATGCGCGCGCGCCGCGGAGGCGACCAACGAGGGAAACGAGGCCAGGAGCCGCAACACGGCTTCGGATTCCGGCTCCGACAAGAGATCCAGACGCGCTCCGGCGGGATCGGGCGTCGGCACGCCCTGGCCCGTCGCGAATTCGAGGACGTGGATGATCCGGGCGTGCGCGTACTGGACGTAGTAGACGGGATTCTCCTCCGACCGCTTGACGGCGAGTTCCAGATCGAAATCGAGGGGGCTTTCCCCGCGCCGCATCAGGAAGAAGAACCGCGCCGCGTCGACGCCGACTTCGTCCACCAGCTCCTCCATGGTGACGAAATCGCCGGCGCGCTTCGACATCTTCACGACCTCGCCGCCGCGCAGGAGCTTCACCCACTGTAGGAGGATCACCTCGAAGCGCGCCGGGTCGTAGCCGAGCGCCTGGACCAGCGCCTTCATCCGGGTCACGTGCCCGTGATGGTCCGGCCCCAGGATGTCGATCAACCGGTCGTAGCCGCGCTCGAACTTGTTCCCGTGGTAGGCCGCGTCCGCCAACGAGTAGGTCGGAATGCCGTTCGAGCGGATGAGGACCCGGTCGTCCTGGTCGCCGAACGTCGTCGAGCGAAACCACCGCGCGCCGTCCCGGTCGTACACGTGTCCCGCCTGTTCGAGCCGTCCGAGGACGACGTCGAGCGCTCCGCTCCGGTGGAGATCCCCTTCCGGGAACCACCGGTCCATCGTCACGCCGAACCGTTCGAGCGCCACGCGCTGCGACGCCACCATCCGCTCGATGCCCCACGCGCCGAACCGCCTTCGCTGGTCCTCTTCCGGCAGCGCGAGCCATTCGGCCCCCTGCGCGGGATCCAGATCCGCGGCCAGTTCGCCGACGTAGCTTCCCGCGTAGCCCTCCTCGGGAATCGCCGGCGCCGCGGCACCCCGCGCCTCCGCGAACCGGGTTCGGACCGACGCCCCGAAGAGCTCCGCCTGTAGGCCCCAGTCGTTCACGTAGAACTCCCCGTCCGCGGCGTAGCCCGAGGCGCGGAGGAGCCGCACCAGGGCGTCTCCGAACGAAGCCGCGCGCGCGCTCACGATATTGAGGGGTCCCGTCGGATTCGCGCTCACGTATTCGACGAGGATGCGCTCGCCGCGCCCCGCGTCGGTGGCCCCGAAGGTGTCGGGATCCGCCACGATGCGCCGCAGCGTGTCGTGGAGCCAGGCGGCGGCGAGGTGGAAGTTCAGGAATCCCGGACCCGCGATCTCCACGCGGTCCAGCACGCCGGGGTCGCAGGAGAAGGCCTTCACGATCGCGGCGGCGACCTCGCGCGGCGGCCGGCGCGCGGACTTGGCGAGCGCGAGCGCGGCGGCACTGGCCCAGTCGCCGTGCCCTTCCTCCCGCGGAACCTCGATCTCGACGCGCGCGCCTTCGGGCAGCGAGAAGCCCGCGCGCGCGATCGCCTCGGTCAGTTGATCGGCGAGATAGACCTCAATCGGTGACGAGTTCGCGACCGGCATCGCCCCACAGTTTGTCGAGAAGGTAGTACTCGCGGGCCTTCGCATGGAAGACGTGGACGACGACATCGACGTAGTCGAGGAGGATCCATCGCCTCGCCTCGTAGCCTTCGGTGTGCCACGGCTTGTGCCCCAGCGCGGCCATTCCCTCGTCCACCGCGTCGGCGATGGCGCGCACCTGCACCTCCGAGTGCCCGGTGGCGATCACGAAATAGTCGCACACGCCCTGCAGGGAGCGAAGGTCGAGGATCACCACGTCCTCGGCGCGCTTGGTGAGGGTGAGGCGGGCGGCCTCGCGGGCCAAACCGTGGGCTTGCGACGAGGTCGAGGGAGAGGTGCTCACCGGCGGCGCGTCACCGCGTAACGCACCGCGTCGTGGAGCGCTTCCCGGGCCGCCTTGTCGGGAATGTGCCGCAGTTCCGACTCGGCGTGCTCCGCCAGGGCCGCGGAACGTTCCTCGCTCTGCGCCACGCCGCCATTCTCGGTGACGAACCGCACGACGTCCGGCCACTGGCCGTTCCGGAACTCCCGGTTCCGGATGACCTCCTCCATGCGGCCGCGGTCGGCCGCCGAGGCGTTTCGAAGGGCCGTCAGGAGCGGGAGGGTGATCTTGCCCCCCTCGAGGTCGCTGCCGCCGGCCTTGCCCATTTCCTGCTCGGTGCCGAGGTAGTCGAAGATGTCGTCGGTGATCTGGAAGGCCAGACCGAGCGAACGGCCGAATCGCCCCATCGCCTCCGCGACGTCGGAGGATGCCCCCGAGGAGCGCGCGCCGTAGTGGCAGCCCGCGGCGATCAGGCAAGCGGTCTTCTCGTCGATGACGCGCATGTACTCGGCCTCGGTCAAATCGAGCCGGTTCTTCTGCTCGATCTGGCGCAGTTCTCCCTGGCTCATGAGGTGCGTGGCGTCGGCCAGGAGATCCATCGCCTCGTACATCTTCTGCTTCACCAGGATGGAGAACGCCTTCGAGTAGAGGTAGTCGCCCATGAGGATCGCGACGTCGTTGTTCCACACGTGGTTCACGGTCGGGAGCCCGCGGCGCACGAGGCTCTTGTCCACGCTGTCGTCGTGGATAAGGGTCGCCGTGTGGATCAGCTCGACCACGACGGCGCCCAGGACCGCCTCCTCGCGCACCGTCCCGAACCCCCTCGCGGCCAGGAGGAGGAGCGTCGGCCGGAACCGCTTGCCGAAGGCGCGGTGGAGGTGCGCGCCCACGGCGCCCACCAGGTGCACGTCGCACTGGAACGCCTGGTCCCATCGCTCCATGAACTGGGCGAAGGGCGTCGCGATCGGCTGGCGGATCATCTCCAGCGTCGGCTCTTCCGGCACGGCCTGGGGCCGGGTGTGGAGGACTTCGCGCAAGGTGCTCCTAGTGCTTGAGGTGGCAGGGATTACGGCGGCCAAAGTCTAGGCGTCCTGCCCCGGCGTGTCAATCGGAGAACCCTCGCGCAATCGCCGCAGCAGGTAGGCGCGATCGTTCCGTTCCGGGTGCTCGATCACCTCTTCCAGCAGCCGTTCCAGCACGGCGCCCACCTCCGGACCCGCGGACAGCCGGCATTCCCGAATCACGTCCCGCCCGTCGACCGCCAGGTCCCGGACGGTGAAGGCCTCCGCGCCCGCGAGGATCCCGTCGATCCGTTCCGTCAGCTCCCCCAGGTAGTGCGGAAACCCAACTTTGGTGCCGTTCCCGACGTTGTCCGCGATCCGAAGATCGAAGAGATCCGCCACGTGCTCGGGGCCCACCGCGCGCAGGAAGCGGCGCACGGCCGCGTCGGACCAGGCGGGCCGGTAGTCGAACATGTGCCGGCGAACCAAGTGGACGACGTGGTCGACGGTCTCGCGGGGAAAACGGAGGCGGGTCAACGCCTGCTCGGCCAGGCGCGCGGATTCGAACTCGTGGTTGTAGAACGTGGCATCCCCGTTTTCCCGCTCCTTGCGCGTCGCGGGCTTTCCCACGTCGTGGAGGAGCGCCGCCAGCCGAACGGCCAGTTTGTGACGCGGCGCGGCGTCACAGGTGTAGATCGTGTGGTAGTAGACGTCGTAGGCATGGTAGCGGTTCTGCGTCACGGCGATGCACGCGGACAATTCGGGCAACACCACGTCCAGAAGGCCCGAGCAGCGGAGCGCCTCGAAGCCGCGCGACGGTACACGGGCTCCCAGGATCTTGATCAACTCATCGCGGATTCGCTCCACGGCGACCATGGCCACGCGCTCGCGCGACGCGCCCATGGCTTCCAGCGTCGCGGCTTCGATGTCGAACTCGAGCGTCGCGGTGAAGCGGGCGGCGCGGATGGGGCGCAACCCGTCCTCCTGGAACCGTCGTACGGGATCGCCGACGGCGCGGAGAATGCCCGCGGCCAGATCCGAGCGCCCACCGAATGGATCGTCCTCGCGATCGGCGATCGGGTCCCAGGCGATCGCGTTGACGGTGAAGTCCCGCCGCTCCAAGTCGGCGCGCAGATCGTCCGTGAACGTGACCTGATCGGGATGGCGCGCGTCGCGGTAGGCGCCCTCCACACGGAATGTGGTGACCTCCACGGGGCCGCTCTCCGTCCGAACGGTTACGGTGCCGTGCTTGAGACCCGTGGGGATCGTCCGCGGGAAGAGTGCCTGCACCTCGGACGGGTGGGCGCCGGTGCCGACGTCCCAATCGCGGACCTCGACGCCTCGCGCCAGGTCACGCACGCAGCCGCCGACCAGCACGGCCCTGTGTCCCGCGCGCTGCAGCGTCTCGAGCAGTCGGCGAACGGGCCCGGGAACGCGTGCCGTATCGAGGGCGTGGAGCGGAGTCACGCCCCGATCGTACCAGAAGCCGCCGGCCGCCCCATGCTAGTCTCGCGCCATGATCCACCGTTTCGTCCCGTTCGCCCCATTCGCCCGGGCGCTCGCGCTCGCCGCGCTCGCGGGTCTGCTCCTCGCCGTTCCGCGCGCGACGCGCGCCGAGCCGTTCCTGCTGCCGCTGGAGCGCGAGGGATCCTGGACCGCCTCGGACAAGACCCTCCACTTCGCCGGATCCGCCGCGCTGGTCCTGTCCGCGCGCGCCGCCGGACGGCGCGAGGAGGCGTCGATCGGCATCGCGTTCGGATTCGGCATCCTCAAGGAGGCCTACGACGGCACGCTGAAGCCCGTCCGCGCGGGGCGCGGCGCGAGCCGGAAGGACCTGGTGGTCGATCTGCTGGGGGCGGCGGCGGGAGTGTTCCTCTTCCGCGCCCTCGACCGCTAGACGCGAGGGCCGGACGCGGGATGGGTCCCCGCGCGGGCTCAGGCCGCGCGGCGAAGCGGGATCAGCAGGGTGAAACGCGCCCCCTCCCGCGCGTTTTCGGCTTGGATCGATCCGCCGTGATTCCGCACGATCCGGTAGCACGTGGAGAGCCCGAATCCGTGCCCGTCCGGCTTCGTCGTGAAGGCCGGCTCGAACAGCTTTCCCAGCGCCTCCTCGGGGATTCCGGGGCCGTTGTCCTCCACCGAGAGCTCCATCTCGTCGCCCCGGACGACGCGCGTCCGCACCGTGATCCGGGGATCCGCGCGACCGCTCGCGGCCAGGGAGTCGGCCGCGTTGCTGAACAGGTTCAGGAGCACCTGCTGGATTTGCGCGGGATCGAGGCTCATGTCGGGCAGGCCGGGATCGAGATCGAGTTCGAAGGCCACCCGCTCGTATTTGTTCTGCGGCGTGATGAACTCGATGGTCCGCCGGACGATGTCGTTCAGCCGCGTCGGCTGCAGGCGCGCCTCCTTGTGCGAGAAATCGAGAAGTCCCTTGACCAGGATCCCCATCTGCCGGGACTGCTCGAAGATGATGCGCGCGCCGTCGACGGCCCGCTCGGACGTCATCGTCGCCGCGTTCATCAGGAAGAGCTGCGCGCGCCCCGAGATGGCCGCCAGATAGTTGTTGAGCTCATGGGCGATCTCGGCCGCCATCTCCCCTTTCGCCGCCAGACGCTCGGAGGCGATCATCTGATCGCGCGCCTTTTCCAGCGCGATGTACCGGGCGCTGGCCTCCTTGATGAGGAGGAGGGGGACGAAGAAGAAGATGAGCCCGAAGAACCCGACGGCGAGGTAGGAGACGACGACGAGCGGGGACAGGAAGAAGAGCGCCGCGGACCCGAGGAGGGAGTGCGCGTAGAGGTACTCCTCCCGCCAGGTGGCGAGAACGTGGCGGCCGGACTGAAGCGCCACGGCGCCGGAGACGAGAAGCGTGTTCATGACGAAGTAGACGATCGTCGCCGCGACCCACGGGATGATGAGCCCCGGGCCCTGTAGGTGCGACAGCCCCCCCGCCTCCACGAGCGGCGTGCCCCCGAGGACCGCAAACACCACCCCCGCCGCCGAAAGCGCGATCACGTTTTGCCCGGCGTTGAAGATCGCCTTGTACCAGACGCGCCGCGAGAAGAAGACGTTCGCCAAGGCGAATGCGATCGCGACGATCCAAACGGCCGGCTTGTAGCCCAGCAGAACCAGAAGGCTGATATCCACGGCGGAAGCCATGCTCTCCATCGCCTTGCCCGTGATCGTCTGGAGCCAGAGGCTTTCCGCCATCAGGCTGACGACGATCCAGGCGACGATCGGCATCCACCCCATCGCGAGAAAGGCGTCGAACGAGCCGGACAGGATGTAGCCGCCGGCGGCCGTGACGATCGCGACGTAGGCGACCAGGGCCTGACTCATGCCCGCCCCCTCATCCGGCGCTCCGATGATCGTTCAGCAACGCGCCCCAGAGGTCGACGCGGCGATCCTCCAGGACGTGGTTTCGCGGTGTTACCTGCTTGTCGCGGGCCAGGGCGGGATCGATCGCGGTCACGCGAACCCCTTCCTCCTCCGGTCCCATCGTCACGAGTCGCTCGCCCAGCGGGGAGACGACCTGGCTGCGGCCGGAAAACTGGACGGTCACACCGCCTACCGACTCCGATCCGAACCGATTGACCGTCGCGGCGAAGACGCGGTTCTCCAGCGCGCGCGTGATCATGGCGTCCTGGCAGTGCGGGTGAACCAGGTTGGAGGGATGCGCCAGGAGATCCGCCCCGCCGAGCGCCAGGAGCCGCGCCACCTCGGGAAATCGCCAGTCGTAGCAGATCATCAATCCGATGTTCGTCCCGGCGATCGAGGCGAACGAGGTCGACGCGCCGGCTCGGTCGAACACGAGGGTTTCCGTGTCGAAGAGGTGCGCCTTGCGGTAGATCACGCACGCGCCGTCGGCCGTCAGCAGCGCGGCCGCGTTGTAGAGCCGGTCGCCGGCGCGTTCGGCGATGCCGAAGAAGATCGCGCGGCCGGTCTCGCGACACGCGCGCGCGAGACGCGCCGCGGTGGGTCCACCGGGAACTTCCTCGGCGACGTCCGCGAGTTCGCCCCGATCCAGAAAGAGATACCCGGTCGTGGCGAGCTCGGGCGCGATCAGGAGGTCGACGGAAGAGGCGCGGAGCGCGTCCTCGAGAAGAGCGGCGTTTTCATCGGGTCGCCCCCGGCGAGGAGCGAATTGGAAGAGGCCGATGTTCACGGACGTCGCACCACGTTGTGCGCCCGGCGCGCCTGGAGGAGACCTTCGCTGGTCACGAGCGCGACCGTAGCACGACGACGACGCGAGCCGTCAACGGGATTCGGGCTATTCCCCGCCGCCGAGCAGGTCACGCGGGTCGAGCGGAGAGGTCGGCGTGCCGTGCGGCACGTCCACCGCGAGGTCCTTGGGGCGCGCCGCGCGGCGAACCGTCCAGCGGCGGAATTCCACCAGCAGGGTGTCCACCTCGTTGGCGACGGACACGAAATGTGGAAGCCCCGAGGCGCCGCGCGTCAGCCACACGGAGGTCCGGGAATCCGATTCGCCCAGCTTCGCCTCGCGAAGCCGCCACCCATCGTGCCGCTTGCCGCGCACGTCACGGGACTCGGGCACCGCGCCCTCGGCCCCGCGAAGCACGCGATCCGGATCGGCGACGAGCTGCCGCAGTCGCCGCGGCGCCCGCGCCCAGGCCGCCTCGTACAGGTGCGGCTCGGACGGCCGGTAGAGCACGACGCGATCCGCCTCCCGATCGAGGGCCATTTCGTGCTTCACGTCCCCCTCCGCGCGGTATCGCAGTCCGCGGCCCGGGATGTACCAGACCCGGCCTTCCTCCCGTTCGGGAGGGCCCCCGAACGGATCGCTCCGCTCCAGAACGACGGTGGCGGTCGCCTCCGGCGCGTCGAGCAGCCGCTGGACCATCGCCCGGACGGCATCCTCCGCCTCGGCCGTGAACCCGGCCGCCACGGTCACCGCCGTCACGGCCGCCGCCATCGCCGTCGCCACGCTCACGATCCTGCCCACGGCCAGCGCTCGTCTCATCGCGAATCCTCCTCCTCCGAACCCAGCAGCCGTCCCAAGAGCCTCCGGCCCTCGGGATCGTCGAGCGCGAGGACGCGCCACGCCTCCCGCGGCGGCGGCAGCCTCCGCAACGGACCTTCGGGCAACGGATCGACGTCGCGCAGGTCGAGCCGAACGCGCGCGTTTCGCCGCGTCCACTCGACCCATCGGGGGTACCGCCCCGCCGCGTAGCCGCGGGTCCTTCCGTAACGTACCGTGGCGACGGGCTCCGGTTCCCCGCTCCGGTAGACGGCCGCGGCGCGCGGCTCCCCGCGCTTGTCGAGGTCGAGCGTCAACGACGCGCCGCGCCCTTCCTCCTCGCGTTCCAGTTCCGCGCGCAGTCGCCAGCCGTCATCGCGCGGCTCGATCGACGCGCGTTCCAGTGACGCGCGCAACCAAGGAGCGCTGAAATCCCACGGGCGGAGCAGGAACCGGATTTCGTCGGCGCCCAGCCGCCGCCCTTCCACCACCGTCCCCGTCACGCAGAATTCCTCGGGGCGGACGGCGACATAGACCGAGTCACCCCACATCCCCGCCTCGAGCGCGCGGACGGGGCCCGCGTAGCCGACGACGACGAGACTCTCCGCGGAGCTGCCCCAGTGCGCCCGAAACGAGCCGCCGTGTCCGCCCACGCGCCCGCGGACCTCTCCCACGCCGCGCGTTGGCGCGGACGCGTGCGCGTGCGCCTCGAGCAGCCTCGCGCGCGCCTCCACGCCGCTCGCGGCGACCGGGATGCGGGCGCATCCGCCGGCGAGAAGCGCCGCCGCCACGACGGACCAGGCGTGACGGGGCCAAACCGCTTGCGCCGATCGCGCGGAGAGGGCACGCTCTCGCGAATGCCTCCGTCCGCCTCCGACTCCGACTCGCTGCTCTTGTGGCGCCCGCCCGCGGGATCGCTTCCCGACGGCGCGTGGTTCGGCATGACGACCCGACGCGGCGGTCATAGCCAGGGCCCGTACGCGTCGTTCAACGTCGGCCTCGGCGTCGGCGACGAGGAAGCGGCCGTCGCCGCCAATCGCGCGGTGCTTCGCGCGGCGCTCGGCTATCCGGAAAAGACACCCGCCCTCCTCCACCAGGTTCACGGCGACACACTGGTGCGGCCGACCAAGACGCCGGTGAAGGCGGACGGCTTTCTGCTTCGCGGCGAAGACCCCTGGGTCGCGGTCGCCACGGCCGACTGCGCGCCCGTTGCGATCGTCGCGCGCGACGGCAAGCGCGGCGCGCTCCTCCATGCCGGCTGGCGCGGGACGGTCGCCGGCATCGCGGCGCGCGCGGTGAAGGAGTGCGCGGTCGAGGGGACACGAGCGCGCGAACTGCGCGCGGTCGTCGGACCGTGCATCCACGCCTGCTGCTTTCCCGTCGGTCCGGAGGTCGCGCGACAATTCGATCCCAGCCTCCGTCGGCGCCATGCCGGGGGCCAGGAAGCCGTCGACCTCCCGGGCGCCATCCGCGCGTCGCTGATGGAGGCGGGCGTGCCGGCTTCGCGCATTCACGTCGCGGCCGAGTGCACCGCGTGCGACGCGGAACACTTCTTTTCCCATCGTCGCGATCAGGGGGTCACGGGCCGGCACTGGGCGTTCCTGCATCTCGCCTGACCGGCGCGAAGCGCGCGGATGCCCGCCGGTAGACCAGGCGGCCAAGCCACCCGATCAACGCTCCCAGGAGCGCCCCCGCCAGGACATCCGACGGCCAGTGATCGCCGACGTAGATCCGGGAATATGAAATGAGCCCCGCGACCGTCAGGAACGCCGCACGGCCGCCCGGGAAGATCGCGTCCAGGACCAGCGCCGCGGCGAACGCGTTGGTGGCGTGGACGGACGGAAAGGAATAGGAACCCCGTCGCCCGAAGAGAGGCTGGGAGTCGGGGAGCGTGACGGAGGGACGCGCCCGATGGAATACGGGCTTCAGGAACTTCGCGCTCGTCTGGTCCGCCACCGTGATCGTGAGCGCGAGGACCAAGGAGCCGATCAGTCCGCGCCGCCCCCGCATTCGGAGCGCCCCGACCAGGATCAGCGCCAGGGGGACCATCACGGCCCCCGGCGACGTCAGGAAGCGGAAGAACGGATCGAGATCGGGGTGCCGCCAGGCGAGGTGAAGCAGGCGGAAGACGGCCTCGTCCCACCCCTGCCACGGCGGGATCACGTCAGAAGTCGGCGCCGAAGGAGACGAAGTGGCGGGGCTCGCCCAGGCCGCCCTTCAGACGATGTTCGCGGCCGAAATCGTACCGGAGGATGAAGTAGCCGAGATTGACGCGCGCGCCCGCGCCGAACGCGAGGTGGAGATCCTTCGTGCGCAACCCGTCCACGCTGCTGAAGAACTGCGGCGACTCCCCCTTCTCCCACGCTGTCGCCCCCTCCAGGAACATCACGCCGTTGATGCCGCCCAGGAAGAGCGGCAGCGGCCAGCCCAGTCCGAGCTGTTCGATCAGCGGGAACCGAAATTCGAGATTGGCCACCATCAGGCGCGTGCCCACCAGATCGCCGTAGTCGACGCCGCGGAAGGTGAAGGGGCCGCCGAACCGGAACAACTGGGGATCGCGGCCGATGCTCGCGCCGGCGATGAAGCGCTGGGCGAACGCGTACCGGTGTCGGATGTTGCTGTAGCGCCGCCAGTCGAGGAGCCCGGTCGTGTACTCGAGGTCGACGAACGCGTGTTCGACGCTATAGCGGGACCGCCCGCCGTTGATCGGCCCGGTCGAATTGTAGAGCGCGTTGTCGGCGACCAGCGCGATGTACGGTGCGACGTAGAGGGCGTTCCCCCGATCCTCCACCTCCGACACGGTGCCGAGCGCGTAGTTGTACTCGAGGACGCGTTCGTCGATGACCGCGGCCTCCGTCCCGAATTCGAACCGCCGGAACCGGCTGAAGGGCCGCGAGAAGAAGATCGCGCCGCCCCGGTAGATCTGGTCCTCGACGTTGTCGGTGTCGGACGTCGAGAGGAGGAGCCTGCCGGTTCGATATTGGAAGAGCGCGCCGCCCCAGTTCGTGCGGCGCTTCAGGTTCGTGTAGGCGAGGAAGATGTCGGATTCGCGAAGGTCGCCGTACAGGTTCAAGACCGCCAGCAAGTTGTGATTCCCAAGGACATCGCTGAACGAGATGGCGCTCGAGCCGGCGAACCCGACGTTCGAGGCGAAGAGCGCCGAGCCGGCGATGTAGTCGCGGGAGAACTTCGCCTTGTAGGGGAGGCGAAGGAAGGTGCTGCTGTCCGCGAGCGGTTCCCGGTACGCCATCGTGATGTAGTGGGCGAGCGTCGTGTCCACCACCGCCGTGCTGTCGCCGATGGCGGCGGTGCCGCGGATCAGCGCGTCGGCCGCGTCGGCCCGTCCGCGGTCGACGCCGTTCGCCTCCTGCGCGTAGCGTTCGGCCGTGTTCGTCTCCGCCGACGCTCCCGACTCCACGATGCCCGCGGAGACCACGCGACGGTCCGCGATCATCGGCCCCGGCGCGCCGTCCACCACCGACGGCGTCTCGAGCATGCGCTTGGGATCGCGCACGGAGAAGATGTCCCAACCGCCGCGCGTGAACGACGTGAACAGAATGCGGCTGCCGTCGCGCGCGACCGACACCGACGGACTCTCCGGGACCAGTCCCGAAATGCCCGATAGGAGGTTGGTCAACCGCGTCGCCGCCCCCGTGTCCAGGTCCATTCGGTAGAGATTGGCGATGCCGCCGCGATCCGACACGAACACGATCGAGCGGCCGTCCGGCGTCCACTGCGGTGACGTGTTCAGCCCCGACTGCCCGGGCGGGATGGTCACCGTTCGCGTCGCCCGATCGAAGATCGCGACGCGCAAGGGGGCGAAGACAAGCCGCTTGATGTCCGTTCCCTCGCCCTGGTCGGTCAGGTACGCGATCCGGCTTCCGTCGGGAGACCACGCGGGATCGCGAACGGCGCTCAGTCCCGACAGGAGGACCTCCGGGTCGCTGCCGTCGATGCGGGTGGTCCGAAGCGAGGAGAGGCCGTTCGAGATGCCGACGAAGGCGAGACGCGAGCCGTCGGGCGACCAGGCGGGGCTGTAGATCGCGTCGAGTCCGAACCGGAGCTTGCGCCGCACCTTTCCCGACGGAATATCCAGGATGTAGAGGGCGTCTTCCCCGCCCACCTTGGCGGGAATCGCGATCTGCTTCTCGTCCGGGGACCATGCGATGGACGTATTGAAGAAGCGAAGCGTCTCGAACGACGGCGTCCGCTCTCCCGAGATCAGCTTCTTGAACTTCTTTCCATCCAGCGCCGACGCGAGATAGACGTCGTTGTACATGCTGCGGTCGGAAATGTAGACCATCTGCGTCCCCGACGGCGAGACGGAGACCGCCACGTTGAAGTTCGAGAGATCGCGCGCGGTATCGGTGAGGCGCGAGGCGATCGCGTCCGGTTTGTCGAAATCGGCGATTTGCGGCAGGTACTCCCGCCGGACCGCGTCCTGCCACTTCTTGGAGAGAACCTCCAGCGTCAGGCCGGTGGTCGCTTCCAGGGCGCGCTCCACGTTGCCCAGGCGCCGCGTCCGCTTCAGCAGTTCCCCGATCTTCGCGACGCCGTAGGAATCGGCGATGTACTCCATGATCGACTGGCCGAACCGGTACACGCGGATGTCGCCCACGTACTGGAGCGTCGTGATCGGAATCAGGTAGCCCTCCAGCGATGCATCCCGCAGCCACATGCGCGTGTTCGCGTCGACGCCGCCCACCGACAGGTATTCCGCCATCCCCTCCATGAACCAGAGGGGCGGCGAGGAGGCGAACGGATTGCCCAGAATGCCGGCGTTGTCGCCGAAGAGGACGTCCACCTGGAAGGCGTGCACGAGCTCGTGGGTCAGGACATGGTCGAGCTCGCTGAAGGAGCCGGTGAACGGCAGGAAGACCCTGCGCTTCAGGAACTCGGTGACGCCCCCCGTTCCGATCGAGATCAGCCCGGGCGTGATGTTCGTCTGTTCGAAGTCGGTGTGCGACGCGTACAGGACGAGCGGAATGCGCGCCTTGACCTGGTGGTGCAGCACCGAGCTCAGGCGGAGGTAGCCGCGCTCGGCCATGAGCGCCGCCACGTCCACGGCATCCTCGGTTCCTTCGTAGTAGTGGATGTCGAAGTGCTCGGTCCTAAGAATCTTCCACTTGAAATCCTTGTAGTGGACCTTGTTCTGGCCGAACTGCGCCGCGGCGTCGGTAGCGTGCCCCAGGAGAAGCGCGGCGGCGAGAAGCAGCGATGTGAGGCAGTGTCGGGTCATCCAGGTAGCTCCGAGTCCGGTCCGGCCAGCGCCGCGGCGCGGGCGTCGTCGAGGGCGCGCGCGACACGATCCGCGGGAATCGAGCCCTGCGCCGACTCCGGCCGCCCGCCTCCCTTTCCTCCATGGCGGCGACAGAGCGAACCGAGCAGGGTCCCTGCGGAGATTGTACCCCCTGGAGCCGCAAAATGCGCCCGTGATGGGTCGCCCGGGTGTTCCGCCGCGAAGAGCAGGGCGACGGCGCCCCGGCGCGTGATGCCGGCCGCCAGCGGCCCCAACTCGCTGGGGTCGCGGCCCTCCCAGGACGCGGCGACCACCGGCCACGAGACACCCTGTTCGGCGGCGGCGACCAGGGCCTCGGCCTCGCGCTCCAGCGCATCGCGAAGCAGCGGCTTCAGCCGACGTTCCAGCGCGGCGCGGTCTCCTTTCAAGCGCGCCACCGCCCGCGGCAAGTCCGCCTCCCCCGCGGTGAAGGCGAGGGCCAGCGACCGCAGGAGCGAACCCGAGTCCCGGAGGCGGCGCAGCGCCCGTCCGCCGCAGACGAACGTGACCCGGGTCCCATCCTTGTTGCGCTCCGTGCCCAGCAGATGGATGAGCCCGATCTGGCCCGTGCGCGCGACGTGCGTTCCTCCGCAGGCGGACCAGTCGTACGCCTCCAGCTCCACGATCCGCAGGTCTCCCTGCACGGCCGGGGGTTTGCGTAGGGGAAGGCGCGCGGCTTCCTCCGGGGTCGTCCAGCGGATCGTCACGGGACGGTCCTCCCAAACCACTTCGTTGGCGCGCGCCTCGACCCGCTCCAGGAGATCGGCGGGGGGGCCGGCGTGCTCGATGTCGATCGTCACGATCGCATCGCCCAAGTGGAAGGACGTCGTGTCCGCCTGGGCGACGTCGACGAACGCGCGGGAAAGGAGATGCTGGCCCGTGTGCTGCTGCATGTGGTCGAAGCGTCGCGCCCAGTCGAGACGTCCGGTCACGGCCGCGCCGACTTCCAGCGCGCCGTCGAGCCGGTGCCAGAGGATGCCTTCCTCTTCGACGGCATCGACCACGGAGCGCTCGCCGAGCGAGCCGGTATCGGCGGGCTGACCGCCGCCTCCGGGGTAGAACGCCGTGGCGTCCAGCGCCACCTCGGCCGCGCCGTCGCGTTCGCGCACCGCGACGACGCGCGCCTCGAACGCGCGCAGGAAGGCGTCTTCGTAGTAGAGGCGGCGGGTCTGCGTGGCTCGGTCCTTGTTCGAGTCGGCGATCGTGTCGTCAGGAGCCCCGGCGTCCGGAGCGGACGCGTGCAGGATACAGAAGGGGCTCCCCGTCGCGCAACGAGGAGCCCCGCATCTTCGATGTTCCGGCTACTTCGCCAACGCGACGTTCCGTTGCTCGATGAAGTCGGCGATGCGCTCCGTGATGCCGCGAAGCTCGGTGAGGTTCATCTCGAATCGCTCGTCGTGCGCGTACGCTTTTTCCAATTCGTGCACGACGCGGTGCAGCGGCTCCAATTCGTCGACGATGCGGGCGTCGAGACCGCTCACTTCATCCACGGCCTGATCGCTGGGCAACTGCCCCTTCGGCGTGGTCGGCATCGAGATCGAGTCCGCGAGGTACTCGAGCTTTCGGGCGCCGGTGTCGACCTCCTCCAGGAGGTCGGTGTAGTCGTCCCCCAACTGGTGGCTCTCGATCCGCTCGAGGCGATGCGCCTCGCTATTCAAGTACTCCGCGATGCTGCTCCGGAATCTACGGTCGTCTTCGCGGCGCTGCGCCAGGTCCTGATACCCCTTGTAGCCGGGGACCCGACGCGCCACATCTTCGGCGAGATCGATCGTTGCCAGCTTCTGCGGGCGCGTGCGTGGCATGCTTCATCCTCCTCGTCCCTACATCGTGCAACCTGCAAGAAATCGTGCCATTCGGCGC
>QJVW01000152.1:0-20000 GCA_003235575.1 Candidatus Eiseniibacteriota bacterium
GAGCGCGGACAAGGTCCCGATCACCGAGATCACGTACCTCGAGCCCGGAGACCTGGAGGCGGCGGCGCCGGCTCCCCACGCGGCGCCCGCGCAGGAAGCACGTTCCGGCGCCGCATCGCGGTCCACCAAGGAAGTCCGGTTCCAGCGGCAGGAGCTGCAGGGTGACGTGACGCTCGAGCCGATGTCGCGCGACGCGACGGCGGACCGCCTGGAAGCGCGCCTGAGCGCGATGCAGCAGACGGCGGTGCTCGCCCCGGCGGGGACCGGCACGACGGTCATTCCCGCCTCCCTGTTCGGATCCGGCACGGCGCCGATGGGCGGCGTGGGCGGCGGACCCGCGGTTTCGTTGAATCGTGGCGGACCCGGGGGGACCCCCCTGCCGCTGACGCGTGGCGGTTCGGGCGGCGCGGGCATCGCGCCCTCGACGCTACCCACGGCGAAGGGCGGCGGAGGCGGCGGTGCGCCGGCTGCCGCGGACATGGGCGCGCGCGCCGCGCGGCGCACGGTTGCCGGCGCTTCGCTGGCGGGCCCGATCGCGGATCGCAAGGTCTTGGGAAGCGTCGTCCCGATCTATCCCGACTGGGCGAAGCGCGAAGCCGTGGAGGGATCGGTGACGCTCTACTTCGTGGTGCTGCCGGACGGCACCGTGAAGGAGAACATCGTGGTCCAGAAGACCGCGGGGTTCGGCGATTTCGACGAAAACGCCAGGGCGGCGCTGCGCGGATGGAAATTCGAACCGCTGCGGGGCGGCCGCACGGGCGAGCAATGGGGCACGATCACGTTCCGCTTCCGTCTGCGGGACGTTGGCTAAGGGGGACGCGATGCGGAGCATGAAGCGCTGGGTTGGAACGTTTGTCGCCGTCGCGGCGGCGGGATCGCTCATGGCGGGCGCGGCCCGCGGCGCGACCACCACCGCGGCCGCCGACAGCGGGTACACGATCAAGGGCGGTCAGGAGCGCACCGATCTGAAGACCCTCACGGTCGAGGGCGAGGATCGTGTGCACGTCGTGGTGGAGCGGCCCGCGCTGGATCTGGCGCTCGACCCGACGAAGGTGGAGGGGCTGCTGACGGGTGATGCGCGCGACATTCTGGACCGCGTGCCGCCGGACCTCACGACCGCCTATCTCGCCAGCTCGGCGCAAGAGCAGACGCCCTACACGGGGCGACCCTGGCTCGGCCAGTTCGCCTCGGGCGCCGTGGCGCGATTCCACCCCGACGTGAAGGGTACCGACCGGTGGCGACTGGTCGTCGCCGACTCGCGTGGCCAGACGGTGACGTCGTTCGAAGGCAAGGGATCGCCTCCCAAGGAAATCGTCTGGGATGGCAGGGGCACCGCGGGCGCCTTCGTCACGCCGGGCGTGACCTATTCCTACGTGTTCGAGGCCAAGGACAAGGCCGGCAACAAGCGGAATTTCGTCGGCGAGGGTTTCCGCGTCAGCGCCTACCGCTTGGATGGACCGGAAGGGCCGACGCTCGCGTTTTCCGGCCTGGAACTGGTGAACGGCTCCACGGCATCGTCCTACGGCGCCGGCGTGACCCGCGGAACGCCGCCGATCCTTCTGGAAGCGGCCTCCTGGCTGAACCAGTCGCCCCATGTGACGCGCGTCGTCAAGGTCACGGCGACGGGCCGGTCGGCGGAGCAGGCGCGATCCCTCGCGTCGCAGGTCACGACCGCCCTGGCGGAGCACACCATCGGCGACCCGGCGCGCATCCAGGCGGTCCCGGTCGTGGCGACCGATGCGCCGGACGGTGGGACAGTCCACATCGCGCTGGGTGGCTCGACGCTGACGCCGGCGACGGTGCGGGACGCCGGCGGCAAGGCGACCGCGAAAGCGAACGCGAACGCGAAGTCGAAGAACGGCAAGAAGAAGTCGCGCTCGAAGTCTTCCAAGTAATCGGACGGCCTCCGGCCGCGATCGTCCTCGAATCGGGCGTTCGCGGCCGTTGCCATTCCGGGGTTGCCAAAATCGCCTAAATCGTACAATATATTGGTATGAGTACGCCGGTCCTGTCGGTACCCACCAAGGTGGACCGGGCGACGCAGGCAGAAACATCTCGACTTACTCCACGCGGCCCCGGACGCCACACCACTCAAGAAACACTGCAACGCGTTGCGAGAGAAACGGTTGCGCCAGCAAAGCTGGTCATCGCCTCGCATCGCGAACCCTACCAGCATGTCCGGCGCGACGGCTCGATCCGCGTCATCCGTAGCGCCGGCGGCCTCGCCTCCGCGCTCGATTCGATCGCCCAGGCGACCGGCGCCACGTGGGTCGCGCTGGGTTCCGGAAACGCGGACCGCGAGACCGCCGACGCGACCGGACGCGTCGCGATGCCCCCGGACAAGCCCCGGTACACCCTCCAACGACTTTGGATCGACTCGGATGAAGTCCTGGACGCCTACCGGCGTTTCGCGAACGGCTGCCTCTGGCCGCTTTGCCACGTCGTCTACGTCCGTCCCCAGTTCGATCGCGATCAGTGGGAGGCCTATCGTGAGGTGAACCGGAGGTTCGCCGAGCAGATCCTGCGCGCGGTCGGCGACGAGCCCGCGATCGTGTTGCTGCAGGACTATCAACTGGCGCTGGCGGCGCGGATGCTGCGGGATGCCAAGCCCGACCTTTCGCTCGTTCTTTTCTGGCACATCCCCTGGCCGAACGCGGAAGTCTTCCGGATCCTCCCCTGGAGGCGCGAATTGCTCGACGGGCTGCTCGCGACCGATCTGATCGGCTTCCACATCAACTACCACGGCTTCAACTTCATGGAGACCGTGGCGCGCGAGCTGGAGGTCCACGTGGACCGCGAGCGATCGGCGCTGAAGCGCCGAGGGCACCGAACGTACGTTCGGTCCTATCCGATCGCGCCCGATGCGTTGGAAATCGCCCGCACGGCCGACATGCCGACGGCGGCGCAGGCCGCGACAAGCCTGCGGCGCGAGCTGGGCATCGGCGACGCGCGCGTGATCCTGGGCGTCGACCGGCTCGACTACACCAAGGGAATCCCGGAGCGCCTGGACGCGTTCGAACGGGTCCTCGAACAGCAACTTCCCGGATGGGACAATACGGTCATGGTGCAGATCGGCGTGCCCAGCCGCGTCGACCTCCCCGATTACCAGGCTCTGCAGTCCACCGTGTCGGACCGCGTGGACCAAATCAACGCCCGCTTCGGATCGCCCGGCAGCCCCGTGATCCACCTGATCATCGACAACCTCGGGTTCGACGAACTGATCCCCTACTACGTCTTGGGGGACGTGATGGCCGTCACGTCGCTCCATGACGGCATGAACCTCGTCGCGAAGGAATACGTCGCGGCGCGTCTGAACGATGACGGGGTTCTCGTGCTCAGTCCGTATGCCGGAGCCTCGCGGGAACTGGAGCACGCCATCCAGGCGAATCCGTACGACATCGACGCGCTGGCCCAAGCGCTATCCCGCGCGCTGACGCTCGACCGGGACGCGCAACGCGTTCGCATGCGCGCGCTGCGCGAGGTCGTGAGCGCGCACAATATCTATGACTGGGGCCGCGCGATGTTCCGCGATATCAGGCGGCTCCACCTCACCCCCGAGGTTCGCACCGCGCGAGAAGCTGTTTGACGGCCGAATCCCTGTTCGGGCGCTCGGCCCGCCCCGCGCTCGCCGCCATTCTCGACCCCGACGGCGGCCGTCTCCTCGTCGCGCTGGACTGCGACGGCACCCTGGCCCCGATCGTGTCCCGTCCGCAGGACGCGCGCGTCCCCGCCGCCACGCTTCGTTCGATCGCGCGCTGCTCCGCGCTCCCGGGAGTCACGGTGGCGATCGTCAGCGCCCGCGTCCCGAGCGAACTGCGCGCCCTGGTCCCCCTGCCGGGCGTCCGCCTCGTCGGACTCTACGGATTGATGGAGCGGTCGATCCCCGCCGCCACGCGCGCCCGCTGGCGCCGCCGCGTGCGCCGGTTGGAATCGACCGCGATCGCGGCGTTCGAAGGCATTCAAGGCGCCTGGCTCGAGCGGAAGGGGATTGCGCTTGCCGCCCACGACCGCGGCGTGCGCGATCCGGACGCGGCCCGGCGGTTCGCCCGTGCGCTGCGGGTCGTCCGGAGGGAAGCGGAGCGTCTGGGCCTTCGGGCCACGGGGGGCCGGCGCGTGGTCGAGTTCATCCCACGCGAGGGCGGGAAGGACTCGGCCGTGCGGCGCCTGATCCGGTCGACGGGAGCCCGGCGCGCGGTCTACTTCGGGGATAGCGCGGCCGACGATCCCGTCTACGTGCTTCTGCGCCGCCGCGGGCTTCTCCGGGCGGGACTGGGCGTCCACGTCGGCGCCGGAACGACGCGCGCCGCCTATCGGGTCCGCGCCCTGGCGGATGTCCGTCGGTTCCTGGACCGGCTGCGCGAGGCGCGGACGGCGGGCGCTCGACGGGCGGCTTGACCCCGCCCCGCCGGAATACGATCCTATCGTCGTGAGCGAATCAGCCGGAGGCGGCGCGAAGCGCCCGGCCGACGCCGAGCGGCAGGCGACCTTCCTTCTAACGCGGTTTGAACGATGGGCGCTGCCGCGCATGGCAGCCTCCCTTCCACGCTGGATCCTTCCGGATCACCTGACGGCGTTCGGGGTGCTGGGCGCGACCATCATCGCGGCGGGGTATCTCTGCTCACGGTGGACGCCCGCGTGGCTCTGGGCGGTCAATGCGGGTTTGGTGATCCACTGGATCGGCGATTCGCTCGACGGGACGCTGGCCCGCGTACGGAAGCACGAGCGCCCCCGGTACGGGTTCTACCTCGACCACCTCACCGACGCCTACGCCACCATCGTCATCGGCATCGGACTCGGATTTTCCCCGTACATGCTGCTCTCGGTCAGCCTGGCGCTGGTGATCACGTATCTGCTTCTCTCCATCAACGTCTATCTCGAGACGCACGTGTTCGGCGTGTTTCGATACGGATACGGCATCGTGGGACCCACGGAGGCGCGCGTCGTGCTTCTCGCGCTCAATCTCCTCGCCCTCGCGGTCGGCCCCCTGGGGTTCCGATTGGCGGGGATCGGGGTTACCCTGTTCGACGTGCTGGGCGTTCTATTGGGCCTCGGCATGCTGGCGCTCTTGATGACGCGCGCGCTGCGAAACCTGAGAACGCTGGGCCGGCAGGAGCCGCCCGCGACCCCGCGCGCGGATTGACCCTGGAGGTAGTCGTGACGGATCGCTGCGCCCGACGACGTTGGACGGCTGTCGTTTCCCTCCTCTGCCTGCTCCTGCTCGGCGCGATGTTCGCGGGTTGCGGCAAGAAGAAGGAATCGCCGGCGCCCCCCGACAACACGGCGCTGTTCCAGATGATCGCCGATGCCCAGTTGAAGGCCGACCGGGTCTTCGCCGCCCGCGATACGATGAAATCGATGCGCGGGCGCTGGGCCGAGCCTGGGGTGACGTCCGTCTTCGTGGCCCGACGCTCCGGGGACCGAATCCGCTTCCTGGAGGAAGAGGAGGACCGGGGCGAGTACGGATCCAGCGACAATCGCTACTACTTCGACGACGCGGGCGTGTTCTTCTTCTACGAGGATCGCGGCGAGGAACGCGAGCCGCGTGGGAGCCTTCCGCCGTTGTCGCGCTTGGTGCAGCGGACCGCGATCTTCGATTCCAGCGGCGCCTTGACGTGGGGCCGGCGGTTGGTGGACGGCGCGGCGTCGTCGCTGCCCGACTCCCAGGCCGGGACGATCCGCGCCCGCGCGGCCGCACTCCTCGCGCGCGCATCCGACATGAACCCATGACCGCACGGGCGGCCGCCGGGATGGCGCTGGCCTCCGTGATCGCGATGGCGATCGCGGGCTGCGCCGTCCGCGTCCCCCGCACCGTCGCCGTCCGCTTTCCGGGACCGGCGGGAAGCATGAAGGGAGCGGTCTACCTCCCCGACGGACCGGGACCCTACCCGGGGATCGTCCTCGCGCACGGCGCGATCCGGAACTCCTACCGCGACTTCGAGCGGGAGGCGCGCTTCTTCGCCACGCACGGGTACGCGGTCCTCGCCTACGACACGCGGGGCACCGGCGGGTCCGCGGGCGACCGGACGCAGGCGCGCTTCGAGCACCTGGCGCACGACGTCGCCGCCGCGGTCCGCTGCCTTCGCGACCGGCCGGAGGTCGACCCCGCGCGCGTCGGACTGTGGGCGTACGATCAGGGAGGGTGGATCGCGCCGCTGGCAGCCTCGCGCGACACGACCATCGCGTTTCTCGTGCTGGTATCGGCCCCGATCGTCACACCGCTGCAGCAGATGAGCCACAAGCGGATCGAGGATCTCGTGGCGCGGGGCATGGACCGCGAGGAGGCCGAAGCGCTGGTGCGGCTGCGCCGGCGGATTTGGGAGTACTGGCTCGCTCCGGCCGGGTCGGGCACCAGAGCAAGCGACTCGCTTCGAAACGCCCTGGAATCGGTGCGGAAGCGCCCGTGGTTCGCGCCCGCGGTGGAGGCGCGCGACCTACCCGAGCGGCTGCCCCCCGACGAGGGGATGGGCGCCGTGAACCATCCGGCGCGCTGGTGGCTGCGGGACAATCTCCCGGCGTTCCGGTCGCTTCGCTACGAGCCCGCGCCCGCGCTCGCCGCGGTGCGCGCGCCGTTGCTCGCCGTCTACGGCGGCGAGGACCGGGAGCTGTCGACCGAAGAGAACGGGCGTCGTTTTCGACGCACGGTGGGAAGGCGATTCGGCCGGGACGCCCTGACGCGGATCTTCCCCGACGCCGATCACACGCTCCAGGTGCGAACCGGATCGGGGTTCCTGCGCAAGGTGGAGAGCGCGCCGGGCTACCGCGACTCGGTCCTCGCGTGGATCGGCCGCGTGGTGGGCGTCGGGCCGACGCCGGGGGCGCACGCGCCCGATTAGGCGCCGCGTCCGGCCCCGCTAGGGCGTGGCGGGAGGATTCCTCAGATCAAAGGAACGAATCCAAATGTCACCCTCCCGCTTTGCCCTTTTGGAAATCGCATCCACGATTTGGTGGAATTGGGAGAGTGCGTCGTCGGTAATCGTGCCTTCCGTCTTCAGGCCACCGATGCCGCGCAGGTTCTCCAGGACTTCGGGAGAAATCGGCTGGTACTCTATGGGTCGATCTGGGCTGGCGGGAGGCATGAGGGCGATCACCTGCTCCAAACTATCCAGCGGCTCCCGGGCCGCCATGACGACAATCGTCTCACGGACTCCTGGGTTCGTGACGACCCAGGAAAGAAGGCTGTCACTGCCACCCGCCGAACCAGGCAGGCGATGATCCACGTTCGGCCTAAGGGGATTCTGGAGATCGCCGCCCGGCAGGGGAAACAGGACGTACAGGTTGCCCACCTGGTCTTCGTTGAGAACGTAGACATTCATCGGTTCCGTGCCGCGGACCCTCATCGCAAGCAGGTCCCCGGGCTCAATCTGCGCCTCGCCAGCCAGCACATGATCGGCCCCCGAGCGTCGACGGAGAAGTGTTGCCGTGGGATCCAGGTGTGCCGCCCCCACCGACTCCGATGAGCCCTTCGGCGTTTCCCTCGAATCGACCACCTGAGCGGAATCCGAGAGATCCGAAACTGACTTGGGCCGGATTGCAAGGATGACTGTCACGACAATGACCGCCATCGCGGCGGCAAGGGCGCCGTATCGGAGAAAGACGGTGACGGGTGGGGGGGACACCACAGGGCGGATCGGCGGGGTCACGCCCAGCGTCTGGAGCAGTGCCTGCTCCAGATTTCCTGCCGACTGAAATCGATCCAACGGATCCGGCGATAGGCAGCGCTCCACGACCGTGATGAAGTCGAGCGGCAGATCGGCGCGCCGGTCGCGTAGCGGAACTCGATCGAGCTGCCGGTGTCGGTCCTCCAATTCGCGCCGATTTCCCGCTTCGATGGGATAGTGACGGCTCACCAGGTAGTAGAGCAGCACCCCCAACCCATAGATGTCCGTTGCCGGCCCCGCGATCTGTCCACGAATCTGCTCCGGGGCCATGAACAACGGCGTGCCCTGAACCTCGCCGGAGGAAGGCGGCGCGCCGGCCAGTTTGACCTCTGCGATGGAGCCGAAGTCCATGAGCACGATTCGGCCTCCCTCTTCGTGCATCACGTTTGCGGGCTTCACATCTCGATGGATGAAGCCGGCCCGATGCACGGCCGCCAGTGCACGACAAAGATCGAGGCCGATCGAAGCCGCTTCCCGCGCGCCGAGCGGGCCCGAGTCCCGAACCATCTCTTCGAGGGATTTGCCGTTGACGAACTCCGTCCAAATCCCAAATCGGCCATCGTGCTGATCCGCGCCGAAAACGCGAACCACGTTGTCATGACGGACACGCGCCAGGCGGCGGGCCTCCTTTCGGAAGCGATTTGTCGTGGACTCGGGCCAAGGATCCGACTCCTTGCGAAGCTTCAGCGCCACATCCGTGTCTAGCGTGGGATCGTAGGCGCGGTAGACATCGCCTCCGCCACCACCGCCAATTCGCTCCAGGACCTCCAGGTGACCCCAGTGGAACAGCGGCTCCTCGCGCGCAGCGGTGCCGTCGCCGCGCACCGTCTCGGTCTGGGTCTGGGTCTGGGTCGCGCTTTCCGATTCGCCGGTGGCGAAGACGGTTCGCACGCGACTGAGCAGCCGGAGGCCCTCCAGTTCACCCGAAAGGTCGGGACGAGCCCCCATCTCACGCCTCCAGTCGATCGGTGTTCCATCCGTCACGGCGCCTGCGGCCCGCTCGATCGGATCGATCTCATGCTCCGCCACGTTCCACCCCACTTTGGCGCATCCATTTACTCATGCGCATCACGGCCCTCGTTACCTTCATGCGAACGGCGTTTTCCGAGGAGTCTTGCAGGGCCTCCACGATCTGGGCATACGTGAAGCCGAACTCCAGCCTGAGAATGACCGCCTCCCGCTGCGCTGGTTCGAGTCGCGCCAAGGCGCTCTCGTACTGCAGCATCCCCTCTCGCCCAATCGCCTGCTCGAGCGGGGACTGCTCTTCGGACGCCCGATCCTCCCCAAGCTCCACGGCCGCCGGCTGGCGATCGACCTTCCGGACCTCATCCCGCAGGTGGTTTATCAGGATTTGCCGGAGGTATGCCAAGAAGGCCCCCTCGTGGCGGGGCTCGAACGTGTCTATATGTTCTAACGCGCGAACCAGGGTCACCTGCACGAGGTCATCGGTATCGAGCGTTCGGCGGAGGCGCGCGGGGAGTCGTCCGTGTGCAAATCGTTTCAGGGAAGGAAGATACCGCCGAACCAGGCGATCGCCGGCAGCCCGGTCGCCATGCCGCAGCCGATCCAGGAGCGCTGCGGTGGCTTCTAGGTCCGGCTTGGGATCGGGGATGGAATCGTCCACGGATCGCTCGTGCGCGGATGCCACTTGTCCCCCGCCGGCCGCGTACCGCGGGGGCCAACTGCGATTCACTCAAGGTGATACTTCAGCCGATCGATGGTGAAGTCAAGACGCTGGCACGGCCAACTTCGTGCGCGGGTCGGCGCGGGACGCGGGAAGCGCCCACGGGGCCGCACCATCATTCCTGGAGCGAGAACTCCTTCAGCGTGATGTTGTTGTCCCCGGGGGTGACGACGTCCACGAGGATGTCCGTGAACGGGAGCAGCCCCCCTGCCTCGGCCCGAAGCTTGGGCGCCGGACGGTCGGCGCCGCCGGCATCGACGATGGCCAGGAACGCGAATCGATTGGCCAACAACGGCGTCTCATCGGATGGCGTGAATTCAAATCGCGCAATTTGAGCCCCGTCCGTGGTCGACGTCCTTGCCGCGGAACTCCCCGAATTGACGAGGTCGGTGATCGTGGTCGTCCCAAGGCTGGCCCAGAAATCCTGCTTGGAGGCATCGCTCGGAAATTGACTCCAGAAATCCGGAGGCAGGAGCGGGAACTGGCTCTTGAACAAAGGAACTAGGTGCCGAATGGGCCACCTCCAGTAGACGAACGTGCCCGAGGGTCCCAGCCACCAGGCCGGTGGAAGGAGTCGGGCCCAGTGGAGCTTGACCACGACGCTGGAGGCGGTGACCGGCCCTCGATTGCGAACGCGGACGTAGACCCGATTGGTTTCGCCGCGTTGCGGCGCCTCATCCTCCAGGGCGTCGAATTCCGCGGACGTCGTTGGCTCGCTGCTCGCGTAGTCCGGTCCGGCGTCGACCTTGACGTCGACCGAGTGCCTCCAGGAAATGTACCCGCGGGGGGATTCCATGCGGACGCAACTGCGCTGCTCGGTATTTCCCCAATCGAGTTCATTGTCCCGCAGGAAGACGTCGACTCCATCCTGCCCGCCGGACGACGCGCTGGCCGCGATCCGAACGGCCTCGTAGGCGTTGACGCGTCCCCATCCGTGCGTTGAGCCATCGCCGGAACCGGCGCTGAAGCCAGTCGCCGGATCGTAGTCCGCGCCGACTCCTTCCTCGGGGGCATCATCGATCTTGTCCGCGGTGTCCCGGATCAGGTTCAGGACCTGCGGCTGGGTGAGCTCGGGGTCGGCCGAGAGCACGAGGGCGGCAATTCCCGATACCATGGGCGCGGCCGCGGAAGTGCCCGTGAAGCAATACGTGTAGTTCACGTTCTCGGGCTCGCGAGCGAGAGGATCGAAGCCGCTGGGATCGGATGTCGTCTCTCCCTCTGGATCCGGGCAGTCCCCGCCGCAGGCCGCCGTCGGCGCACCGCCCAGGTCGTTGTATCCGTTCTCGCCAGACTGGTCCGTCGTCGCGATTCTAAGAACGCCACCGTTGGTGGGTGCGAGGACATCGATGCAGTCCCCGTGCCCCGCGCAATCCACTTTCTGGTCGAGGTCATTCGAGGCGCTGACCGCGATGACGGCGTCGTGGTCTACGGCGCCCTCGCTCCAGGTGACGTTCAAGATGTTCCGCTCGCTCCCCCGTACCTCGCCGCAGTCGTTGACGTCGTCGTTCGTCATGGCGACCACGATGATGCATCCCTTGCCATCGCGACCGGATTCGGCCGCGCTCTCGATCCGCTGAACGACGGTATTGGTGAAGTACTGGCCCACCGCCAGATTCCAACTGCAATTGATGACCGAAGCGCCGTTGTCCGCGGCGTAGTCGAACGCTGCAGCGATGTCCGATTCCGACGTGGTCCGCCGCAAGAGCATCAGCGAGACGCCCGGCGCCACGCCGGTACCGCCGAGTCCGTTGTCTCCCTTGGCGCCCACGATCCCGGCGACGGCGGTTCCGTGCATGTCGTCCTGCGACATTCCCCCCTCGCACGAAAGCGAGATATTGCCGCAACGAAACTCGTTCGGATCCGAACTGCAGTCGGCCTCGCTCTCCAACCCCTCGCACTCCAGGCAGTTTTCCTGGTAGTAGTCCCAGCCGTGAATGTCGTCGACGTAGCCGTTGCCGTCGGTGTCCGCGCCGTCGCACGTCTCCCCGTTGTTCGTCCACAGGAGGCTCGCCTCGGCTTCCGTGTTCCACTCCTCGTGCCCGACGTCGTAGCCGCCATCGATGATCGCGACAACGACGTCGTCGCTGCCCATCGTGATGTCCCACGCCCGATTGGCGTCGATGTCCGCGTCCGGCGTACCCCCGAATTGTCCGCTATTGGACAGATGCCATTGCCGCGCGTACATGGGTTCCCCGGTGGGATCGCTGCGGGCGTAGATCACATGCACAAAGTCCGGCGTCGCGTAGTCGACCATCCGCGCCCTCGCGTACTGCCGTGACGCCCCAATGGCGTCCACGGAGGAATCCGGATGCACCTCCAGCAGATATCGGATCACCTGATCCTGACCAACCCCACGCCTCGTTCGTCTCCTGACGATCATCCCGGTGTGCGCGTTCAGGGAATCCATCCGGGCCTCCAGCGTGCCCGGCCGGGTCGTCACCAAGAAGCGATCCGTGAGGATCATCGGGCTGTAGCGGTCGGTGCCGCTGACGATCAAGCCAATGGAGGTTACGAAGTGTTGGAGCGAATCGCGGGCTTCCCGTACCCGGAGGTTGAGTTCGACCCGTGGCATGCTATCGGGTAGCGACAGGACGGTGAAGCCCTCCGGGAACTCTTCCGTGATCGTCCCCCCGAGCGCGCTCGCGATCATCTGGCGCTCCGGGTCCGCGACCCGTTCCGGGAAGACGATCCCGATCCGGTCGACGAAGACGTGCAAGGAGACGGAGTCGGCATCGTCCACGAAGAAGTCGGTTTCCGCGGCGAACGCGCCGGCCGCGCCGGCCGCGAGGAGCGTCGCGCCGACGGCTGCCACGAGCCACCGGCGCGTCATGATGCCTGCCGAAGCGGGATCGCGGGCCCCCGGCCAACGCCGTGCTCGGAGGTGAGCGGTGGCGCCACAATCTTCATCGGACACTGCAGCACCTCCGCATCGCCACTAAAGAGGCCCTGAATCCAGCTCTGAAGACGCTTCTGGTGGACCTCCGCCGACCCGTCCTCGCGGAGCCGGCCCACTTGGTTGTTGGGGTGCTCCAAGGCCACGGTGCACTTGTTGAGCCTCCCGTCCGCGCGTACTAGGAAGGAATTGCCCCTCGCGGCATAGCAGACGCTTCCCTTGACGGAGAAGCGATTCTGCCGCAGCCCCAACCGGTCGGCCAGATCCCGAAGACGCTCCATCGTCCGATCGGCCTCCTCCGCGTCGAGGATTGGAAGCGACGCATCGTTCGCTCCACCGAGTCTCGCCAGCGGCCGAATGAAGATCTGAAAACGATCGTCGGATCCGAATGCCTCGCGATACTCCTCCAGAAAATCGGGAATGGCCCCCACGTTTTCGCGGTTGACGTGTACGCGGACCATGATGTCCAGATCGCCGGGACGATCACGAAGCGCGATCAGATTGTTCCAGACGGAATCGAAGGTCGGCAGGCCTCCCGGGCGGACGCGCTTGGTATCGTGATAGTCTCGCGGGCCGTCGAGCGTGATCTGGTACCGGTGCACTCCCAGGCGTCTCAGTTCATCGGCAACCGTCGGTGTCAGCAGCGATCCGTTGGTCGTCGCTCGTGACGAAAAACGCACCCCGGGATGCTGCCCTAGCGTCTGTTGGGTATGGTGCAGAACGTCCCGCATGATATCGAGCGCCAGGAGCGGCTCCCCACCGAACCAGGAAATCGAGAATTCCCGCAGGCTCGGTATCCTCCGGGCGATGAGGCGCTTGACACCCCGGACGACGGCTGGCTCCATTCGCTTCAAATGGAAATCCTCGTAGCAGTACACGCACCGAAAGTTACACGCCTCCGTCGGAAGGAGAATGAGGTGCAGCATCTCCGACGAAAGTGAATAGCCCCGCTCCTGCTCCAAGCCGTGATCCATGTCCTCTCCCAGCGCCGTCGCCCGGAGGCGAGCCGAATCAGGAACCCGCCTTTGTCAGCACGGGCACATGGCATTGTCCACAAGTGTGCCGCCTCCGGCGGCCGGATACGTGATCCAGAACTCCAACGTCCCGCCGGAGGCATCGACTTCGTTGGCGATCACGGCGATGCTCCTGCCGAGCTCGTGCTCCTTGATCTCGACGATTCGCCTGTTTCCGTCGTTGGTGATGACGAGATCCTCCGTGCACCACAAGTCGGTGTGGTTCACCTTGTGGGTATGCGGCTTCTTCCCTCCCCCATTGCCTCCGCCACCTCCCGCGTTGCCTGGTGTCGACATGCGATGCCCTCCCTTCGGTCAAGCTTCAATTCCAGTCGCCGACGGCGACGAACGCGGCCCAGTAGAACGGATGCGTGCTTCGGCCCTGGGCCCGAAGATACCGAAGCACTCCAAGACTTGCATCGCGTACGGCATCGATCGTGGCTCGATCCCGACGGAACCTGGCCTCATACAGACCCCGCATCCACAATCGAGCGGACCGATCATCGACACCCCACAAACTCATGATGAGTGTTTGGGCTCCCGCGATTTCGAACGATCGACGGAGACCGAGAACACTCTCCCCGGGTTGAACGCGCCCGAGTCCCGTATCGCACGCCGAAAGGACAACCCACTGGACGCCGTTCAGGTCGAGGGAGGCGACCTCCTCGGCAGTGAGGATCCCATCCTCCGCCTGCGTGGAGGTAGCGTACCGGACGTTCGCTCCGGCCAGGGCGAGCCCCGAAAGAAGCAGCGGGCTGCCCATGGATTCCTCCGGAGCCGTCACGGCGGGGGGCGGGGGCTTGGTCACCGCTTCCTCGGTGGTGACACCGCCGATGCCGCGTTGGGCGGGGGACCACCCGGCACATCCCCGTGCATCGAGAAAGAACCCATGGGTCGCAAGATGAAGGACGCGCCTGCCTGGCGCGGAGCGCTTGAAGGCGGATTCGCGCGCACGACTCCCCGTCAGGACGATGGTCTGCGCCGAATCGCCCCACAAGGAGTCGATTTCCTCCACCTCGCGCACCGATTCCGGGAGTGGGGGAAATCTCGTCTCGCGGAACGAGGCGCAATCCGGAAGAATGCCGCGTGGAGCGTGCCCACGTCCTGGCACCGCATCGGACGGACCATGCTCTCCCCGAGCACCTCCGGGCGTGGCGGTGGAACTTCGCGCATCGTCGGGACTCGGACCCTCCCCCACGGCATCGGTGGCGGACGGGCGGTGGTCATACTCCGGTCCGCCCAGAGCGAGAAGCCCGGTTCCGGTCGGTGCGCCGGTGGCCTTCGGAACGAGGCTCCGCTCCGAGGAGAGGTACTGGATGGCTGGGCCGACCTCGGCGAGGTACCCGTCTCCCCGTGGCAGCGCGGCCAGGCTCACGAGATTGAGCGCGCCGTCCATGACGACCAGAACCCGATCCGACGCGTGAGTCCTGGAGACGACGGGATCCCAGATCGCGCGACGCAGTTCCTCCCCGACGGAGCGGCACGCCGCTTCCGCCCTGCGCCTTCCCGCACGGGTCGGGCCCCCCGTCTGCGTCACCGTGGCGGCCCATCGTCGCACGATCTCGTCGATCTTCGTTTCGGGACCGAGTGTGACCGCGGCAGGCGGCGAGCCCGCCGCGAGCACGAAGGCGATATAGGCTCGGGTATCGCTCGAGTCGTACAACGCGAACGCCGCGATGGCCGTGTTCGGCGGTAGCGCATCTCGAACGTCGGCATATCCGATCCTCGCCTCGGCCTGCTCCGAGCGGAATTGAACGCTTTGCAGCGCCAACGCCCGCTCGGCTCGTTCGGATTCTTGTTGGGCGCGCGCCACGATGGAGCGGTAGTGCTCGGGGGCATCCGATCCAATTCCACGAACGAGAAGATTGGCGAGGCGGTGTCTCGCATCGTCGAGCTCCCGCCGGAGCGCCACCGCGGCAGGTGACTCAGGCTGGCCGCTCGCGTGATGCCGTGCGGCCATTTCGTCGAGAACAACCGTCCGCGAACGAATCAGCGCGTCCCAGACGGCTTCGATCGTTTCGATATCGTGCCCCGATCTCGCCTGCGCGGCCAGCGTGAGCGCGACATTCAAGCCCTGGGCACCGACGAGGCTGTACCGCAAGGCCTGTCGTTCCGACAGTCCGCGGGCAGTGAGTCGAAGATGGGCGACACGGTCTCTGGAAGCTTCGAGCGCGATGCGCAGAGCCAGAGAATCATTTCCCGACTCGAACAGGACGCGGGCATACCGCCCCAGCGACAGGTTGAGGTCCGGGTGCCCGGCTCCGTAGGCCGCGCGCAGTATCGAGGTCGACCGTTCCAAATCCGCGAGCGCCTCGCGACGCGCTCCCCGACGACGGGCGACCTCCGCAAGCTCCTTGAGCGTCCACGCCACGTGAGGATGATTTTCCCCTAGCGTTCGTCGCTGCATGGCTAGTGCCTGGTCCAGGAGTGCGCGCGCCCGATCCAGGTGGCCCTCGTCGATGGCGAGGCGGCCCAGACCAAGGAGCGTCCACGCCAGGCTCGCGTGGCCGTCCGGATAGGCGCGGGCCTGGATCGATCGGGCGTCCCGAAATCGCTTGCTCGCACCGCGAAGGTCGCCCGCCGCGTACATCGTGGACGCGATCGCGGTGAGCGTGGAGGCGACGAGCGGGTGGTTCCTGCCGAGAGTCTTGCGGCGGATCTCGAGGGCGCGATGGAGGTACCGAAGGGCTTCTTCCGTGTCTCCGATTTCACCGTAGAGTATGCCGAGATTATGAAGGCTCTCCGCGACACGCGGATGATCCACGCCCAGGGCACGCCGATTCAAGCCAAGGGACTCTTCCCACACGGCGCCGGCAGTCCGATAGTCGCCGAGCCGATAGAGGATGGATCCCAGCATGTTGAGGCCCCGTGCTCGTTCCGGATCGTCAGGAAGCAGCGAAACCGCCTGGATCGCAATGGCACGCTCGACCAATGGACGAGCCTCTGCCTCATGATTGAGGAGGATCTCGAGATGCCCGAGGTATAGGAGGCTCCTCGCAACTTCCAGGTGGTCTGGCCCGAGCGCACGCTCCCGCAGTTCCAGGGCGCGTCGGAGCGGGCTTCTCGCCAGCTCGAACTCTCCTCTTGCCAGATGCAGTGCTCCACAATTGTGGAGGCTCTTGGCATACGAGACGTCCTGGTCACCCACCGTCATCGCCTTGATCCGCAGGGCCCGCTCGCAGATCGCGAGCGCTTCCGGGTTCGAGGCCTTGCCCCCCAAACGGAGGGCGTCGGACAGTAGGTCGAGGACGTTCGCGGCATCCAGCGACTCCTTGCCGTGGATCTCCTCGATTTCGTGGAGGAGTTCGCGCGCCTGGGATTCGGCCTCGGAATAGTGACCGGCTTGGATCAGCCCCTGCACAGCGTCGGGGCTGACGTCGGCCGCCTGGACGATCGGGGGGGGCGCGGCCAGGAAGAAAAGCGAGAGGAGCGCCAGTGAGGGAACCGCCAAGCCCAGCGCGCGCGGGGCGAGCCGCGGGCGCTGGCATTCGCACTTCCTTGCTGCTGGCAAAGATAGGACGCTTGCGCCTAGGAGTTCCAAGGTCCCCCCACGTCATCTTGGAACGATGCCCGAGCCGGGCCGCGATGCAGCCCGTCCAATCTAAGAGGACACCTGCCGGCCGACGATGTCAAGGTGGACGTAGACCGCTGTCGCAGGCGAGCCTGGCATCAGCGCTCACCAAACGAAAAAGCCCCCTCGCTTGCGCGAGGGGGCTTTCGAAGAACTCCCGGCGGCGTCCTACTCTCCCACACAGTCTCCCGTGCAGTACCATCGGCGCTGGAGGGCTTAACTTCTCTGTTCGGAATGGGAAGAGGTGTAGCCCCTCCGCCATTGCCACCGGAAACCACGTGCGCTTCGGGCGTTGCAGCCCACGGCGCGTATGTCTCGACAACTGAAACGGACGACGGGAGTATCTGAACCACCGTGCATCTGAAGTACGGTCAAGCCGCACGGACGATTAGTACCGGTCGGCTGAACACGTTGCCGTGCTTACACCTCCGGCCTATCAACCTCGTCATCTCCGAGGGTCCTTTAGCTAGCTAATGCTAGGGGAGATCTAATCTCGAGGCGAGTTTCGCGCTTAGATGCTTTCAGCGCTTATCTCATCCGGACGTAGCTACTCCGCCATACCGTTGGCACGATAACGGATACACTAGAGGTCCGTCCGACCCGGTCCTCTCGTACTAGGGTCAGCTCCCCTCAAATCTCCTCCGCCCGCGATGGATAGGGACCGAACTGTCTCACGACGTTCTGAACCCAGCTCACGTACCGCTTTAATCGGCGAACAGCCGAACCCTTGGGACCTTCTCCAGCCCCAGGATGCGATGAGCCGACATCGAGGTGCCAAACCCCGCCGTCGATGTGAACTCTCGGGCGGGATCAGCCTGTTATCCCCGGCGTACCTTTTATCCGTTAAGCGATGGCCCTTCCACACAGAACCACCGGATCACTTTGGCCTGCTTTCGCACCTGCTCGACTTGTTGGTCTCGCAGTTAAGCTCCCTTATGCCAATGCACTCCACGCGCGATTACCAACCGCACTGAGGGAACCTTTGCACGCCTCCGTTACTCTTTCGGAGGCGACCGCCCCAGTCAAACTGCCCACCTGGCACTGTTCCTCGGCCGGATTCACGGCACGAGGTTAGAATTCCAACATCACAAGGGTGGTATTTCAAGGTTGGCTCCACGAGAGCTAGCGCCCCCGCTTCAAAGCCTCCCACCTATCCTACACATGCAGTGTCAAAACCCAATACCAGGCTACAGTAAAGGTGCACGGGGTCTTTCTGTCCAGTCGCGGGTAAGCGGCATCTTCACCGCTACTACAGTTTCGCCGAGCTCTTGCAGGAGACAGCGGTCAACTCGTTACACCATTCGTGCAGGTCGGAACTTACCCGACAAGGAATTTCGCTACCTTAGGACCGTTATAGTTACGGCCGCCGTTTACCGGGGCTTCAGTTTGCGGCTTCGCCTTGCGGCTGACCACGCCCTTTAACCTTCCGGCACCGGGCAGGTGTCAGTCCCTATACGTCGCCTCTTCGGCTTAGCAGAGACATGTGTTTTTGGTAAACAGTCGGTTGACCCCATTCACTGCGGCCCCTTTCCGCTTCGGGCGCGAAGCCCTACACGTACACGGGGCACCCCTTCTTCCGAAGTTACGGGGCTATTTTGCCGAGTTCCTTCTGCAAGACTCACTCGAGCACCTTAGGATACTCACCCCACCTACCTGTGTCGGTTTGCGGTACGGACAGCCTTCAAACTCACATAGAGGTGTTTCTCGGCAGTCTGATTAAGTCCAGTTTGTGAGCTTTCGCTCTCCCCATCACCTCTCGGAGTAATGTCCCCGCGGATTTGCCTACGGGAACCTCCTACAGGCTTAGACCCACACTTCCGATCGTGGGCTGGACGGTCACTCCTGCGTAACCCCCTAGTGTCTTTATCGCCTAAAGACTGGTACGGGAATATTAACCCGTTTTCCATCACCTACGCCTTTCGGCCTCGGCTAAGGGTCCGACTAACCCTGAGAGGATTAACCTTGCTCAGGAAACCTTAGGTTTTCGGTGACCAGGTTTCTCGCCTGGTTTCTCGCTACTCGTTCCGGCATAATCACTTCTGGTTCGTCGAGCGAACCTTACGGTTCACCTTCATCCTACAACAGAACGCTCCCCTACCACGTACGACACCCGAAGGTGGCGCACATCCGCAGCTTCGGTGGTGAACTTGAGTCCCGGACATTGTCGGCGCAGGATTACTTGACCAGTGAGCTATTACGCACTCTTTAAATGATGGCTGCTTCTAAGCCAACATCCTGGTTGTCTCGGAGATCCCACATCCTTATACACTTAGCCCACACTTAGGGACCTTAGCTGACGATCTGGGTTGTTTCCCTCTCGGTCGCGAAGCTTATCCCTCGCGCCCTTACTCCCGAGATAGATGTGAACGGTATTCAGAGTTTGAAAGGGTTTGGTAACCTGGTAGGGTCCCTAGCCCAATCAGTGCTTTACCCCCGCCACACAATTTCTCGAGGCTAGACCTAAATCTATTTCGGGGAGAACCAGCTATCACGGAGTTTGATTAGTCTTTCACCCCTACGCACAGCTCATCCGATGCCTTTTCAACGGTAACCGGTTCGGGCCTCCACGAACTGTTAAACTCGCTTCACCCTGGCCATGCGTAGATCACTCCCGCTTCGGGTCTACCGCACGTGACTGATCGCCCATTTCGGACTCGCTTTCGCTCCGGCTCCGCGACGAAGTCGCTTAACCTTGCCACGTACGAGTAACTCGCCGGATCATTATGCAAAAGGCACGCCGTCAGCCGCTCCGGAACCGAAGTTCCGGTTAAGCCTCCGACCGCTTGTAAGCATATGGTTTCAGGTTCTATTTCACTCTCCGCCAGGAGATCTTTTCACCTTTCCCTCACGGTACTGGTTCACTATCGGTCGTCAGAGAGTATTTAGCCTTAGAGGGTGGTCCCTCCAGATTCCCGCAGGATTTCACGTGTCCCGCGGTACTTGGGAACGCATTCGAGGGAGTCGAGGCCTCTGTCGTCTACCGGACTTTCACCGTCTATGGTCCACCTTCCCAGATGGTTCGACTAGATGCTCGATTTGTAACTCCCCGACCCCGCTGCCCGGGATCAGAACACGCCCCGCGACACCGACGGCGCAACGCTGGCAGGCTTTAGCGCGCCGCTCGGTTTAGGCTGTTCCCCGTTCGCTCGCCGCTACTTAGGGAATCGCGGTTGCTTTCTCT
>QJVW01000035.1 GCA_003235575.1 Candidatus Eiseniibacteriota bacterium
GCTGCCGTCCGAAGCACAGAACTCCAGAACGTGCGGACCGACATCCGCGGGGGTCGGCGTCCAGTCGAAGTGGCCCGAGCCCGAGCCGAACGTCGCGCCGAGCGGAAGCCCCGTCACCAAATACGTGATCTCGTCCGCTTCCGCATCCGACGCCGTCACGTCGAACGCCAGATTCACGAACGCGGCCGCCGACTTGTCGCCGATCGGATCCAGAACCGGAGCCGTGTTGCCGTTACCCGACACGTTCACCACCGAATTAGGCGCGTTGATCGCGTCGCTGGCCACAGTGATCTGACCCGCTATCGGTCCTCCAAACAATGGGCAGAATTGGATCGCCAGCATCGCCGAACCGCCCGGAGGGATTGGGCCCCCTGGAATGCCCGCAATACCGAAATTCGGGTCAGCGGCGACCCCGAAAACGGTCAGGTCCGCGTCGCCGAGGTTGCTAATCGTGAAATTGAACGGGGCCGAACAGGTACCCACGTTCACCGTGCCGAAATTGTGGCTCAGCGGCGAGATCGAAATGACCGGGCCGCTTACCGCCGTCGCTCGGGCCGCGGACTCCGACGACAGAGCCGCCGGCGAGGCCATCGCGAGCCCCGGCACCAGCGCCAACGCCAAGAGACCGAGGAGAGCGACTTTCAGAAAAGCTCGGTTGCGCATTGCTTGTCCTCCCTCATGCGAACAACTGAACGAAGAAGCAAACATCGGGAATGTGTGTTCTGAACTACGGACAACCGAAAACTACCGGCTGCTCACCTCCTCTCGATCTCGTTGCATCCGAGTGTCGTGCGAGTTGTTGTGATTCTCTCCTTCATGTCGAAGTGGGCGTCTCATTTCGCCGTCGGGATCCCGAGGCGCGACGCCATGGAAAGCGCCAGGGCGGAATCGGGGTTCCGCTCCAGCGCTTGCCGGGTCCACGTTTCGGCCGCCACTCGATCGCCGTCCTCGAGGGCGATCACGGCCAGGTTCACCAACGGATCGACGAAGGCGCTCCGTCCCTCGGTCGCGAGACGGAAGGCCTCGAGCGCGCCGTCGCGGTCGCCCGCGCGTAACAGGGCGACGCCGAGGTCGTTTCGGATCTCGGCGTAGTACGGGTTCTGGGCCAGCGCCTCCTTCAGAAGCGCCGTCGCCTCGCCCGCGCCGCGCGCGCCGAACCGATCTTCGTGCGCCAGATAGAGCCGCGCCAGTTCGTGCTTCGTGACGGGATCGCTCGGGTTGACGGACACGGCCCGCCGGTACGCGGTCTCCGCGCGCGTCCACTCCCGCAGGCCTTCGGAAGCCTTGGCCTCGCCGATCGCGTAGCGATCGTCCCAGGGGGCCGTGCGCGACGCCGCGGCATATCCCTGCTGCATCGCCCTCATCCCGCCCGCGCGCGAGGCATCGATGGCCGCCGCCTCCGCGCGGGCGCTCTGGAATCCGAACCCGAGCGCGATCAGAGCGGCCAGGACGCCGATCCCGCCGAGGAACGGCATCCGCCGCCGCGCCGTCCGCGACCCCGGCGCCGTCGCCGCCAGGAGGCCGAGGTTCGCGTGCAGGAACAGCGCGTGCGGACCGAGGACGAGGTTGTCCTCGAAGAGAGCATGAGCAAGGAGCGCCGTCACCGAGGCCACGAGACCCGCGGCTAGAAGCCGCGCCTCGGGAGGCGCTCCCGAACCGATTGTCGCCGCGCCGGCCGCGAGACCGAGCAGCGCGAATACCAAGAAGGCCGCCAGGCCCGGCGCGCCCCGTTCCACCAGGGCCGCCAGGTAGTAGCCGTGCGCCTGGTCGGCGGTGCGACCTCCTTCCGCCTCCAAGCGCTTCATCGTGTCACCCTTCGAACGGTCGAACGCCTCGCGAAAGGTCCCCGGCCCCCAGCCGAGAAACGGTCTGGCCGCTGCGGCCGCGAAGGCCCCCTGCCAGACGGCTCCGCGCATGGCGGCGCTCCCCTCCCGTTCCGGATCGAAGGGAAGATTCCAGGCCTTGGCCGCGTCGGGTCGAGTGGAAAGCCGCGAGAGAATCGACGGCAGAAGGAGGAGCGCGGGAAGCGTGACGCACACGACGGCGGCCCCTAGGAGGGCGGGTCGCGGCGCCAATTCAGGCCATCGAAGGAGTACCGCGGCGACGACGGCCAGACCCGCCACGATGGCGAGCCACGATCCGCGCGAATACGTCAGGGCCAGGCAGAGGGCAAGGAAGAGCGCGGCGAAGAGCAGCGCCACGCGAAAGAATCGATCCTGGACGATGAACGACAGCGCGATCGCGAGTGGAATGGCGGCGATGAGGTAGCCGCCGAGGCGGTTTGGCTGCCCGAAGGGTCCGAGGGCGCGACCCGGGTACGAGGAGCCGGCGGGCATGAGTTCGGGGCGCAGGATCTGCAGAATGCCGTAAACCGCTACGGGCACGGCTAGGAGCACCTGGGCCGACACCAGAAAGCGGACATCACCGGCACCGCGCACGAAGAACGTCGTGGCGAGGAAGAGTCCTAGGATGGCGAGTAAGTTGAGCATGGCCTCGAGACTCTTGCCTTTGTGTATCGATCCGGCCGCGCTCGCCGCGACCAGAACCAGGATGGCGATCGCGAGCAGCACCGCGCGCGTGCTCCACGTGTTCGCCTCGATACGCCCCTGGAGGAATCGGACGGAGACGAGGGCCAAACCCGCGAACCCCGCAAGCCGTAGCGCGAATACCGCCCACGGCGTTCCCGAACCCCAAAACCAGGGTGCGAAACCTACGACCGCGACAAGGGTAAATAGAGCAAGACGACTGATCACGCCACCACCGACACTAGGATGTGTCTGCCGGTGGGTTGACGCCATCCATCCTCCCGTCGTCTGTTTTCCTGCGCTAAGTGCCCTCTGAGCGCGGGTTTATTGCACAAACCAGTATACCAACCTACCCCCCTCCAGTCAACTAAAAAAGCTTTACAGTCAACGGACTGGCGCGATCTCAGGTGGCACTGTCACCGGCAGTTGCCGGTTTAGGGGGCCTCGGTGGTGAGATCGGAGGGCTTCAGGTGGGCGCGGATGGCAAAGAACGAGCCGAGGATGACCAGGGGGAGGATCTGGGTCAGGTGGTACAAGAGGCCAAATGCCAATCCGGTAGCCCTATCCACCCCGACCAGGGAGAGCCCCACGACGCAGGCCGCCTCCATGACGCCGACGAACCCGGGCGAAGAGGGGAGCAGGATCGCCACGCAGACGACGAAGGAAAGCAGAAACGCGGACCATAGGGGAAGTTCGGCCCCGACGGCGAGCCCGATCAGGAGAAAGACGCTCCCGTTGACCAGCCACATGGCCGCGGACCAGATCGCCGCCCGAAAGAGCACGCCGGGGGCGCTGAGCGCCGTCAAGCCAAGGCCGAATGCCGGGACCACCCGGCGGAGCCCGTCGCGGGCCACGGCGGGAAGCCGGCTCACGAAGCCGCCCTCCAGGAATCGCTCGGCCGCCTGTCGCCGGGAGTGGAGCAGCCAGAGGGCCACCGCGCCCACTCCCCCGATCCCGAACGTCACGTAGCCGCTGATCCGGAACCACTCCGGGAACGGGGCGAAGAGAAGCGACAGGACCCAAAAGAGGGCGAGGAAGACGAGGTCGAAGATCCGTTCGATCGCGCACGTGCCGAGGACGCCCGCCGTCGGTAACCGCTCCAGTCGGGCGAGAACGTAGGCGCGCACGAACTCGCCCAGGCGCGCCGGAAGCGTGTTGATCGCCAAGAATCCGATGACCGTCGGGCCGAAGACACGGCCGAGCGGCACCGCCGCCTGCGGTTCGAGAAGCACGCGCCACCGGGCGGCGCGCAGCACGTACCCGAACACCGTGACGGCCATCCCCGCGAGGATCCAGCCGTAGCGCGCTCTTCTGAGGTGCTCCGCCACGTCGCCCGCGCGAACCGCGTGCAGGAGCGCCGCGATGGCGACCACGCTGAGGCCGATGCCGAGCGCGGTGAGCGCGAATCGCGCCCGCGTCATGGGGCGATGCGCGGAGCGCGACCCAGGTAGAGCGCCGCGAGGAGGGGGATCCAGAGCTCGTGCGGGCCGACGAAGGCGTGCCCCGTTCCCCCCGATCGCGTGGGCCGCTCCAGCACGTTCTTGTCCGGCCGGTAATGCCGGATCTGATCGAAGGACGCCGCGACGAAGCGGCTGGCGGGGTGCCCCAGGTTTCGGACCGTGGAGAGAGCCTTCAGGAACACCTCGGGTAGGATCACGGCCGAGCCGAAGTTGAGGACGACGCCGTCCTCCAGGTCTCGCAGGGCGGCAGCGAAGATCCGAAAGTCTCGGTGCGTCGCCTCGCCGGTCGAGGCGCCGTCGAAGGACCGATGCGTATGAATCGTGTCGGTTCCGATCGCGACGTGAACGGTCGTGGGGATGCCCCGCTGCGCCCCCTGGGCCAGCAGCGACAGCGATGCGTGCGGCGCGTCGGCCTCGAGCAGGAATTCGCCGAGCGCTTCCCCCATCCCCAGCCCCTTGGCGACACCGTCCCGGATCGCCTGATTCATGAGGACGGGCGTCTCCTCCACCATGCCGAAGTCGCCGCCGACCAGCGTCTCCTCCACCGGCTCGGAGGTGGTCCCGAAGAGGGCCACTTCGAAGTCGTGGAGCGCGGCGGCGCCGTTCATGGCCACGGCCGTGAACGCGCCGGCATCCAGAAGCGAGAGGAACGGCCGCTGCACGCCGGTCTTGATGACGTGGCCGCCCAGCATGGCCACCGCCGGGCGATTCGACGCGCGCGCCAGAACCCAGCGCTGGATCAGCTCGCGCAGCGCGGCGCCGGACAGGATATCGGGGAGGAATTGATCGAGCGTGGCGATGGTCGCGTCGGGGTCGGGCGCCGGCGCGAACTGCTCGATCCGGACCTTCGTCGGCCGCTTCGAGACCGACATCGTCCGGATCGCCGTGAGATCGATCTCCTCGTGCCGGCTCACGGCCGCCGCTCGAACGCGAGGCGATAGTCCGTGAGGCGCACCGAGATCGAGCCGACGGGCACCTTGCTGCGCACCAGTATGGGCATCCGCTTCTCGTCGTCGGTCAGCCACACCTTCATCGAGCCCTTCGACTTGAAGATCCCCTCGGATTTCAGCTTCGGCTCGACGACGACGCACGAAAACGTTCCCGCGGGCACGTCCACGCGCTCTCGTTTCAGCACCTCCACCTCCATTTCGTAGCTCTTCTCGTTGTCGTGCGTCGGGATCACGATGACGGCGCCGTCGGGGAGGGGCCGTGTGCGGATATAGTAGAAGGCCGAGAGGACGTCGTGCACCCCCGGCGCGACCTCGAGCGTCTTCCCATTGTCGTAGACGGCTTCGTGACGCTCCTGATCGAACCGGACGTTGACGTCCTTCTTGTATCCCCCTTCCCGCAGCCGCTTGATGAAGCGCCGTGAGTAGAGCGATTCCGCGTCCACCGCGCTCTCCGCACGATCCCGCACCTTGTAGAACTTCGACACGAAGGAGTTCGACTCGGCCTTGGTGACGATGCGATAGCAGCGCCGGCCATCGACGCGGATGTAGTTTTGCACCTGCATCAGGGAGCTTCCCCCGTTCAGACCGTTCCAGTCGATGGAAAACTGGAAGTATTCGCCGATCTTCCACGGTACCGCCGCCGGGCCGCGCGCGGGCGCCTCCTGGGCCTCGGCCTCGGCCTCGTCCTCCCCCGCATCATCGCCCTCGCCGCCCGGCGGGAGGACCTCGGCCGTGTCGGCCGTGTCGCCGGACGCGGCCCGCTGCGAGTCCGCGGGCGCGGCGGTGGAGTCCGCCTGCATCCGCGCGCCGCCCGGCGTGGTGAGCGCGAGGAGCGCTGCCACGGCGGCCAGGAGCCAGAGCATCCCCGCAGGGGAGAACCGCTCCCGGCTACGCATGGGCGCGCCCCGTCGCGGCGAGCGTGCGCGCCACCAGCCAGCCGCCGGCGGCGCCCGCGGCGTCGCGAAGCGGAAGGCCGTGGCGCGGCGCGTCGATCACGGTTGCACGGAAGAGGCCCGGAAGACGGTCGGGCGCGTACACGGCCACGCGAGGAAGCCGGAGGGGCGTGGGAACGCGCGGACGGGCGGCACGGAGGGCAAATCCAAGGCGGAACCCCGCCCGGCGGGCCGCGGCCTCCACGCGCGCGTCCACGCGGCCCCAGGGGTAGCTGATCGCCTCGACCGGGCGGCCGGCGACGCGCTCCAGCCACTGGCGCGATGCGACCATTTCGGCGTCGAGCGTGGGTCCGGGCAGCCTTGTCATATCGCGATGGGTCATGCCGTGCGATCCGATCGCCACGCCCGCGTCGGCGAGCTCACGGATTCCCTTCTCGCTCACGTGTCGTTCCCGGCGCGCCACGCCGCGAAGGTCCCAATCGTTCCACCCGCCGACGGCGCCTACCAATACGAACACGGACCAGGGGATCCCAAGTTCCCGCGCCAAGGGGGCCACGACGTCCACGGTGGACGCGTACCCATCGTCGACCGTCAGGAGGGCGCAGCCGGGTCCGGGGCCGTCGGGCCCTACGGCGTCCAGCGAGCGGAAGGCATAGCCGCGGCGGGCCAGCGCGGCAAGGATGCGACGAAGCGCCCGCGCGCCAATCGAGAGCGGCGTCCAGCCGCCGCGCGCCGTCGCCTGGTGGATCGCCAGCGTCAGGGGGGGCAGCGCCCGCGCGCGGCTCATCGTCCGGTGT
>QJVW01000158.1 GCA_003235575.1 Candidatus Eiseniibacteriota bacterium
GAGCTGGGCGAGCCCCCCGCGTGAGCAAACCTCCCTTCACCGCCGTCCGCGACGCCGCCCTGCGCGCGCGCGCCCTCGAGGGAGCCGCGCGAGCCGAGTTCCTGACTTCACTCGATGAGAATCTGCGGCGCGAGGTCGCCTCGCTCCTCGCCGCCGATCCCAAGGCCGCGCGGTTGCTGGATACCGGAGCCCTGGCCAAGGGGCTCGGTTCCAGTCTCGCGGACGCCATCGCGCCGGTCAGTTCCGCAGGGATTCCCCACAGCATCGGCCCTTACCGCATCATCGAGCGACTCGGAGAAGGCGGCATGGGCGAGGTGTTCCGCGCCGAACAGGATGAGCCCAACGCGCGTCAGGTCGCCCTGAAGGTGATCCGCCCGGGATTCGATTCCGAGCGGGTGCTGGCGCGGTTCGAAGCCGAACGCCGGGCCGCCGGGATGATGTCCCACCCCTACATCGCCCAGGTCCTGGACGCCGGCGAGTCGGCCGGACGCCCGTTCTTCGCCATGGAACTGATCGAGGGCGAACCGATCACCCGGTACTGCGACGCCGAACGCCTGACGGCGCGCGATCGCCTGGAGCTCTTCCAAAAGGTATGCGAGGGAGTCCAGCACGCGCACCGCCGGGGCATCCTGCACCGCGACCTGAAGCCCTCCAACATCCTCGTCACGGTCCAGGACGGCATCGCCTCCCCGCGCATCATCGACTTCGGCATCGCGAAGGCGATCCAGGAGGACGCCCCGGACGAGCCGCTGACGCGCGAGGGACACATGGTCGGCACGCCGGAGTACATGAGCCCCGAGCAGGCCGGCGCGGTGGACGCGCCCGTGGATGAGCGCTCCGATGTCTACGCGCTGGGTGTCCTGCTGCACGAGCTGCTGGTGGGCCGGCGGCCCCATGAATTTCGCGGCTCGACGCCGCTCGAGATGTTCCGGCTCCTTCGCGACACCGACCCCAGCAGGCCCAGCGACGCGTTCCACGCGGCGCGCGCGAGCGCCGAACAGGGAGAGGCATCCGACACGTCGATCGAGGAGGTCAGCGGGTCGCGCGGCTGCACGCCCGATATGCTGGAGCGGCAGCTGCAAGGCGACCTCGACACGATCGTCGTCGGCTCTCTGGGCAGAGAGCCCGCCCAACGCTACGAATCGGTAGCCGCGCTGATGGCCGACGTGGGCCGCTACCTGGCGGGCGAGCCCGTCCGGGCCGCCGACACGCGCGAGCGAACGGAACTCACGCCCAACAACCTTCCCCGCGCGCTCACGCGCTGGATCGGGCGCGCCGAGGAGTCGCGGCGGTGCCGGGACCTCATCGCGGCGGACCGTCTGGTCACGCTGACGGGCGCGGGGGGCGCCGGCAAGACGCGCCTCGCCGTTCACGTCGCCCGGGAGAGCCTCCGGCGGTATCCGGGCGGCGCGTGGTTCGTCGATCTCACGCGCGCGCAGAACGCGGCGGACGTGGCGCGAACCCTGGCGACGGAAGTCGGCGCGGGCGAGGCGCCCGGCAGGGCGATGCGCGACGTCCTCGTGGAATCGCTCTCCGGTCCGGCGCGGCTCCTGGTCGTCGACAACTGCGAGCACGTGCTGGCCGAGACCGGGTCTCTGGTCGCCGATCTCCTTCGGTCCGTCCCGAACCTCACGGTCCTGGCGACCAGCCGCGAGGCGCTCGGCATCGAGGGCGAACGTTGCTATCAGGTGCCCGTGCTCCCGCTCGAAACGTCCGTCGAACTCTTCATCGACCGCGCTTCGCTCGTGCAATCGGGCTTCCGGGTCGGCGAGGTCGAGCGCCGGGCCCTCGTCGAGATCTGCAAGCGGCTGGAGGGGATGCCGCTCGCGATCGAGCTTGCGGCCTCCCGGGTGAAGCTGCTGAGCCTCGACGATCTGCTGGCGCGCATCGGCGACCAGCTGCGCCTTCTCGGGGCGCGCCAGGCGGGAGCCCCGGCCCGGCATCAAACGCTTCGCGCCACGATCCAGTGGAGCTACGACCTGCTGGACGATGCCGAGAAGGCGATCCTGCGTTCCCTAGCCGTGTTCTCCGGAGGCTGGACCCTCGAAGCCGCGCACGCCGTGGCCGCACCCGACAGCGAGGAACTCGACGTGCTGGAAATGCACGGCCGGCTCGTCGACAAGTCCCTCGTCCAGTTGGAACGGAGCGACGGGGGCGCCTCGCGATTCACGATGCTCGACATGCTCCGCGCGTTCGCCCTGGAGCAGCTCCAGGCCGCGGGCGAGGAATCGGCGGTGCGCGACCGGCACATGGCGTGGTGCATGCAAGTCGTCGACCGGGCGCGAGAGACCATCAATCGATCGCCGGCCGCCGCGCGCCGCATCCAGAATGAGCACGACAACATTCTCGCGGCCTTCGCATGGGCCAAGTCCGCTGCGCCGGCGAACGCCCTCCGCATCGTGGCCGAGTTGGGCAACTACTGGTGGTCGCGGGGATACGCAGCCGTGGGCTTGCCCGTGGTGCGCGAGGCGCTGGCGTTGCCCCAGGTTCCTGGCACGGCTCCCGATCGCGCGCGTGCGCTCCACGCCCTCGGCGCGCTCAGTTTCTTCACGCAGGACGTGCCGGCCGCCCGAGCGGCGCTCGAGGAAAGCCTGGCGATTTGGAATCAGCTCGGCGATCGGGAGGCCATGGGCCCGGTTCTCTCGGGCTTGGGCGCCGTCCATTTCAGCGAGGGCCGCCCCGACCTCGCCCGCGAGCGGTTCTCGGAACTCCTGGAAGTCGGCCGGACACTTGGCCTCGACCAGCCGCAAGGCGTCGCGAGCTCGAATCTGGCGATCCTCGATCAGATGGAGGGCCATTTCGAGGAGGCGCGAAGGCGATACACGTTCGCCATCGAAATCTGGCGGCGCCTGGGCGATCGGGTGCAACTCGCCCTCACCTCGAATTCACTCGGCGAACTTCACATCGCCGAGGGGCACCCCGAGCAGGCGCTGCCCTGGATCGTCGACGCTTTGGAGGCATCGCTGGAGATCGGCTCCCGTATCACCCAGGCGGATGCGCTCGACCTCTCCGGCGCGGCTTCCATGGGCTTGCTCGAGCACGAGCGGGCGGCGACGGCGTTCGGCGCGGCGGCCGCCCTACGCGCGGACGGCGTGCCACCCCGCGAGGGGCGGAACGTCAAGCGGTACGAGGAATGCGAGGGGCAGGTCGAGGCAACGCTGGCGCATCGCGCTACCGGGACCTCTTCGCCGCCGCCACCGACCCCGACGGCATCAGCCGGGAGATACTGGGATGGTGCCGGGCGAAGATGGGGGGCGGGTGACGACGCGTGTCGCGATGTTGGTGCCGGAGGCGGGGGTCGAACCCGCACTGGGGGTAAGCCCAACGGGATTTTGAGTCCCGCGTGTCTGCCAGTTCCACCACTCCGGCCCAGGTAGGAATCGCTTGTAACTGCCTTGCGGACGGCCATCTTGCGGCAAAGCCTCGCCTCGAGTCAATGGAGCCGTTGGACGCCGCGCGCCACCCTCTTCCCCCCGAATTCCCCGCCGTTTCGGTACCATGCGGCCGGAGCGCGATCCATCTCACCGCATCAACGTCACGGAGGACACCGAATTGGGCGACAAGGCTCGCATCGCGATTTTGGGCGCAGGCAACATCGGCATGGCGATCGCCAACGGGCTCGTCGAATCGGGGCGATTCCCCGCCAAGGAGATCATCCTGACGCGGCGGCAGTCCCGCCTCCTCGACGACATGAAGCAGCAGGGGTTCGACGTTCGGACGAACAACCGCGAGGCGGTCGACGCCGCCGCGATCGTGATCGTCGCCGTGGAGCCGCAACAGATGGACGCCGTCCTCGACGAGGTCAAGCCGGGCCTCTCCCCCGGCAAGCACATCGTGATCTCCGTCGTCACGGGCATGGGCATCGCGCAGATCGCCGCCCGGATCGGCAAGCCGGTGCCGGTCGTGCGGGCCATGCCGAACACGGCGATCGCCGTGCGGGAGTCGATGACGTGCCTGGCGTCGAACGGTTCCGACACCAAGGCCGTGGCAGCGGCGGAGTCGATTTTCGAGACGGTCGGCCGAACGCTTCGGATCCGCGAGGAGGAGATGAACGCCGCGACGGCGCTCGGCGCCTGCGGCATCGCGTTCTTCCTTCGCGCGATCCGGGCCGCCTCTCAGGGCGGGATCGAGATCGGGTTCCACTCGGAGGAGGCGCTGACCATCGCCGCGCAGACGGCCAAAGGCGCGGCCTCGCTCCTACTGGCAGCCGGCAAACATCCGGAACAGGAGATCGACCGGGTGACGACGCCCCGCGGATGCACGATCGCCGGGCTGAACCAAATGGAGCACGAGGGATTCAGCTCCGCGATGATCAAGGGCATCACGGTCTCGGCCATCAAGGCGTCGGGGCTGTACCCGGGAAGCAAGGCGACCGAGGCCTAGGAGGGTCGGCCACCGGCGCGAGGCAGCAATCTCTGGGCCAGGATGGCCCACGCGAGTCGGACCCCCGCGCCGCCGGGCGCCGACCGGATCGGATTTCCCCGCCGGACCGGATCGCCCGGGAGAGGCTAACCCGTTGGCGGCGAGGCGATATCAGGGCCGGACGCAATTCTCGGCGCGCCCTCCGATTCCAATTGACAATTTGGCAAAGGGTTACCTATACTATTCACCGCGTCGTCGAAGACTTCCCCCCCGCCTTAGGAACTTTTCGCCGATTTCAGAGTCTAAGAAGGACGAGAGCGGGTTGTGAAGTTCCCTGTCGTTCATGTGACAACGGCGGCCTGACCCGGCTTCTGGCCGGAGGGTTGCCTCAGCCCCACAGGTCGTGCGAGCACGGTTTGTACGGGGAACTTCCATTTTAGCGGGCGGCGGATCATCGGATCCGCCGCCCGTTTCGTCGTTCCGGGCTAGATCCCTTTCACGACGACGATCGTCATGTCGTCGTCCAGCCCACCCTGCCTGAACTCGGTCACCTCGTCGCGAATGCCACGGACAATGGCCGCGGCAGGCTCCGCGCGAAGCCGGCGAATCGTGTCCTGCAGGCGGGCCTCCCCGAAGAACTCGTCCGTCTCGGACATCGCCTCGGTCACGCCGTCGGTGAAGAGGACCAGCACGTCCCCCTCCCGCACCTCCACGGATCGCTCCTTGTACGTGACGCCGTCGAACGTCCCCAAAAGCGGGCCTGTCGCGTCCAGCGTCTCGAACGCGTCGCCGCCCGCGCGGCACAGGAACGGCGGGTTGTGCCCCGCGTTCACGTACGTCAGCCGCCGGCCCTCCAGGTCCAGCACGCCGTAGAGGGCCGTCACGAACCGGTCCGGCTCGACGCTCTCCCACAACAGCCGGTTCACCTTCGCGATGATCGTGCGGATGGCGTAGTTGTTCCGGATCTCCGCGATCAGGGAGGCGCGGAACGAGGCCATGATCAGCGCCGCCGCCAGGCCCTTCCCCGAGACGTCCCCGATCACCAGCCCGAGCTGGTTCTCGGCGATGCGGATGAAATCGTAGTAGTCGCCGCCCACCAGCTCCGACGTGTAGTTCGCGCCGGCGATGTCGAAGTGTGGCACCTGGGGATCGCCGTCGGGAAGGAACGACCGCTGGATGCGCTGGCCGATCGTCACCTCTTCCTCCAGGCGGCGCTTCTCCAGCACCTCCTCGTGGAGCTGGGTTCGCTCGATGGCCACGGCCGCCTGCCCGGCGAACGCCATGAGCAGGTTCATGTCCTCGGATTCGTACGCGTCCAGTTCGTCGGACTCGAGGTTGAACGCGCCGATCACCTCGTTTCCGACCCGGATGGGCGCCACCATCTCGCTCTTCGTCTCGTCGCGGGCGTTGACGTAGCGGGAATCCGCACGGACGTCGGGCACCAGGATCCCGCGGCCCGCCTTGACGACCCACCCGATCAGCCCCCTGCCGACCTTCATGCGCACCGCGTCGGTCCGGTCGTGCTCGTACCCCCGGATCGCCTGCTGCTTCAAGTACTGGGTGCGCTTCTCGACGAGGTAGATGCCGGCGGCGTCGTAACGCACGACCTGGAAGACGAGATCCAGGATCTGCTCCAGGAGTTGGTGGCTGTCGAGGCTGCCGGAGATCTTGGTGCCGAGCTCGAGCAGGAGCTGGTTCTCCACCTTCTCCCGCATCGCCTCGGCGTACATGCGCGCGTTTCCCGCGGCGATCGCCAGCTGCTCGGCGAGCTCGGCGATGAAGGCGATGTCGGAGGCCGCCGGCGGAGTGTCGGTCCGGTGCAGGACGACGATGCCGAGCGGCTCCCCGTCGCGGCGGAGCGGCAGCGTCAACACGCCGCCCAGATCCTCCCGCGGCCGGCCGCCCCATTCGTCCGCCAGGTAGAGCGAGGCGGGGATGGACGGGAGGTACGCCGCCTCCTCTTCCGCGATCGCTTGGCCCGCCAAACCCTGACCGACCTGGATCCTGGGGCGCCTGCCCAGCACCGGCGTGTTCCCCAGCGTCCAGGGGTAGAGCACCTCGGTGCGGGGATCGATCACCCAAAGCGAGAAGTCCTGGAACGCCGAGGCCTCGAGAAAGAGGTCGCGCGCCTTGCGCGCCAGGGTGTCGCGTGGAAGGAGCGCGAGTTCGCGCGACGCGCGCACGATGAATCGAAGCCGCTCTTCCTCGGTGCGGGCCGGCGGCGGAAGCGTCGAAGGATCGGTCATCGGGCCCCGGCGCCGGATCGACGTCCGCCGACCGCGTTCGCTACGGGTGGGCGGCAGAGCTCCTCGAGACAGGCCCGGAGCTCCGCGGGCCCGATGTGGTCGGCCCTCCACAGCGCGTGAAAGATCCGCGCGCCGCGCGCGCGGTAGCCGGGCGTGTGGGACGCGGTCCGCTCGTACACGCGCCGTCGCTCGCTGCGGGTCATCGACGGAAGCCCCCGGCGGTGGAGGCGCCCATCGATCCAGACGTTCCACAGCTCGTTGAAGATTTCCCGGTCGGCCTCCGCGCACGACGAGAGATCGACGCCTGATTCGTGGTCGTCCTTCAGGTGGCTCAGCTCGTGGAGGCAGGCTTCCGCGAAGGCGCGCGCCGAGAATTGACGCGGCGTCAACGGCGGGAGGCCGGCGCGCCGTCCGCACGTCCGCGCCCACACGCGGCGGCGATCGCGCGTCACGAAATTGCCGACCGCGAACGACAGGCGCGCGGCGCGGTGGTCGTGGGTGTTCCATTCGATGTAGGCGTGATCGTCGCGGTTCGCCAGATCGACCGAGACGTGCAGATCGTGGACGACACCCACCAGCCCCAGCTCCCGCACGGACTCGCGCACCACGCGCTCGGCCTGCGCGCGCAGCGGGAACTCGGGCGGGTGCCAGCGAATGCGCAGGTCCTTGGAGAGCATCCCCGTCGATGCCCGCATCAATCGGTCACCGCGCGCACGAGAAAGACGTGGCCGACGATCAGCACCGCGAAGATGGCGACGGGATGAATGCCGAACGGCGTGCCCTTCTTCTTCGGGGGGGCGACGGCGGGTTTCCCCTTCGTGCCCAAGACGTTCTTCGGCATCACGACAAGCGTTTCGAGGGGAGCGCCGCCCGGTGTCGGCAGAGCGGCCTTGCTTCGAAGGGAGTCCGGCGGCGCAAGGGGCGGCGGCTCCATCGCGGGCGGTTCCCCGCCATCGTCGCCATCGTCGTCCGCGGGCTGCGGCGAGGATGGGATCTCGGGCTCCGGCGCTGGAGGGCCCACGGGCTCCGGAGACTCCTGACCGATGTTCGACGAGGTAGAGGCCGGCGGGTGGAACGAGCCGGACGTCGCGGCGCATGACTGCCGGCTGTGGAGCGCGAGGAGAATCAGAGCGAGGGCGACTACCCCGAAAAGCGAACCCGCCATCCGCAGGACGCCCGCGACCACGGGGCGCGGCGCGTCCGTGCACGCCGTCTGTGTTCGCTTTGGTCGCATCGCTCCCGGCGCATCCTCCCCTGACCTACGTCCTCACAGCCTCGGCTGCGAGCATAGTCCATTCGATCAGAGGCGTCCATGCGCGCGGCGTACGGGCCGCGCGTGCGGGCGTGAATCCGGCGATTCGGCTAGCGGCGGGCGAGCGACTCGAATAGATCCCGATCGATCAGCACGCCGTCCCGGAACCGGATCGGGGGCTGGAGCTGCCCGTAGTACCAGGCCTCCACCTGGTGTCCAACCGGCAGGGAGAGGACGCGTCCGGTCGGGTAGCCGAGGGCGTCGAACACCATCCCCATGTCGGCCGGGATATGGTCGCGCCAGTACTGGAGCCGGAGGGCGGTCCGGAGCAATTTCTCCTGGTGGCGCACCGCGGGCGACTGGAACGCCTTGGTCGCCCGGGCCAGGACGCTGTCGGCGTCGATGAGATAGATCCGCGCGGGTCCCACGATGGTGGGGGGGGCCGCCTGGGCGGAGAGGGCCGGAGCGAGGACGATCGCGAACGCCATGGCTGCCGCGAGGCCCTGAAGTCGATGTCGGAGCATGATGCGATGACCTCCCGGAACGGGGTTGCGCCGTGCGTCGCGCAACGGGCGCCTACACCCTAATTATACCGGATCAGGCCGTGCGGCGGGAGGGTGAAACGGTTCTAGCGACGGTAGAGGATACGGCCGCAATTCTCACAGATGTCGCACGTTGCGGAATCGGCCTGGCGGGTGGGGTCGCTGGTCGGGAGGCTCATCCTGCACCCGGTGCAGACCCTTCCCTCCACGGGGACGATCACCCGGACGAATCGCCGGCTCATCCGCTCGTAGATCTGGAGCAGACGTTCGTTTTCGACCTGCCCCGCCAGAAGCTCCCGCGAGCGCTCCAACTCCTGGATGTCCTCCAGGGCGAATCCCAGGCGCTGCTGCTGGGACGCCATCTCGGGGTCGCGCAGGTCGCGAATCAGGCAGTCCAAGTCTTGGAGCTGGATGAGTATGTCGATGGGCTGGGTCATGGCCTCAGTCACGCGTGGCCTCCACGAGGATGCGGCGGAACGTCTTGAAGTCGGCGGCGTCCAGAAGCCGTTGCCTCGTGCGGGCCAACCGGACGGCGCCCACGATCTCCGCCATCAGGTTCAGGTACACCGGATCCCGCTCCAGTGGCGGCGCGACAAGAAGGAAGAGCAGTTGCGCGGGCTTTCCGTCCGGAGCGTCGTAGTCGACGCCCTTCTTCGAGCGGGCCACGACGACCGTCCGCTGCTTGACGAGGGTCGAGCGGGCGTGAGGCACCGCGATCCCCTTCCCAAGGCCGGTGCTTCCCATGGACTCCCGGCGACGCACCGCTTCCAGCACCCGATCCGGATGCCGGGTCAACTGCGCCGCGGCGACCTGGGCGACCAGTTCCTCGAGGGCGGGGTCCTTACGTTTTGATTTTAGTTCGGGTATGAAAAGGGTGGGGCGGAGGTATTCCTCGAGAAACAGCATCCGGCTCGCGGCCGGGAGCGCGGCGGAACTCATTCGATTTGCGCGATCCTAACGATTGGGGAAGAACGTTTTGCCTGCTGCCCCTACTCACGACATTACAGGACGCAATCCAAGCAGCGCAATAACGAACTTCCCCGCCCCGAGGCGCTGGCTCGATCCCGCCACCGCCGCGACGGCATTCTCCCCCAAACGCCAGCGATCAAGTCGCTTGCGAGATTACCGGCGCAGCCGGCCGTTGCACGACCGTCCACGGCACGCGAATTGCGACGGTAATGCGGTGGGAGGATACTGCGATGATTACTCCGAGACAACGGCGCCAGCGTCAGGTTGCGGTCGTGGGGGCCATGGGACACGATCAGTTCTTGGCCGGAGTGCGCATGCTCTATGCGTGCCGCTACCAGGATGCCCTGACGCACTTCCAGGAAGCCGTCATCTTGGAGCCGCAGGCGAAGGGCTATCTCAGCTACCTGGGTCTGGCGACCGCCCACGCCAGCCGGAAGTTCTCCGACGCGGAGCAGCTGTGCCGCCGCGCGATCGAGGCGGAGTACCACCGTCCCGAGCACTACTACAACGTCGGCGAGGTGTACGTCCTTGCCGGTAGGAAGCGGGACGCGATCAAGTCGTTCAACCAGGCCCTGTCCTGGAATCCGAGCTATGAAGCCGCGCACGATGCCCTGCGGAAACTGGGCGTGCGCCGACCGCCAGTGGTGCCGGTGCTGGCGCGAAGCCACCCCGTGAACGTCTTCCTCGGAAGGGCGCTGCGCGGAGGCAAGAAGCAGCCCGCGCGCCGGACCGCCTAGCGGGCCGCGCTCGCGGTACGAGCGGAACGGCGTCAGTAGTTCGATTTCCAGTCGATCAGGCCACGCGCCCGGGCGAACCACTCGCAGGCGCCGAACCACAAGTAGCCTCCCACGATCGTCGCGATGGTCGAGACGCCGAGGATGAGCCACAGCGCGCCGTCCGAGGTTCCCCCCAGCACGCCCGAGTAGGGCTCCCCCGTCAAGATCCGGCGCAGCAGCTCCAGCCAGTACGTGAACGGAAGCGATAGCGAGATTTTCTGCGCCCACGCGGGGAGCACGTCGATCGGGAAGACCGCACCCGACAGCAGGTAGAAGAGCCCCCCCAGCCCTTCGTTCAGGTTCATGCTGTGCCGCGCGACGACGAGGGAGATTCCCGCCAGCGCGACGCCGATCCACGCCGAGCCGACCAGCCCCACGACCGTCGCGCCGACCAGCTGCGCGGCGTGCCAGCCTTCCAGCCGAAGCGGCACGCCGAGCACCGTCGCGCCGAAGAGGAGCGCGACCGCGACGCCCAGCGAGGCCGTGGCGATCTTGGTCAATCCCCTCCCCAGCAGGTACGGAAGGAAGCGGATCGGCGCCGTGTAGATGTACTTCAGGGTCTCGTAGTCCTCGCGATCCCGGAAGACGGCCCAGGAAATCCCGATCAGCACCTCGGTCACGTAGAGGAAGAACGTGTTCCCGATGAAGAGCTGGTGGAACGCGGCCGCATTCGCCGCGTCCTGCGACACGACCCGCACCATGAGAAAGAGGATCATGGTCGTCGCGAGCGGCTTGGCGATGGCGTAGGCGAGGAAGAGGATCGGGTCGGCCCAGTTCGCCTCCACCTGCCACCCGATCCACGCGCCGGTTCGAATCGTCTCCCACGTTCGGCGCATCGCCCTAGCCGCCTCGAATCGTGAGGCGCCCCTCACGCTTCCCCAACTCCTCCATCGCGGTCAGCGCCCGGTGCGCGAGGAACAAGTAGAGCGCGAGCAGCACGAGGAGGATGGGGGGGATCCAGCCGACCGGCAACAGGCCGTGCGCCAGTTCCCCGTAGAGCACCTGGCGGATGCCGTCGAGGCCCAGCGTGATCGGGACCAGCGCCGCGACGGTCGCCACGACGTTCCCGAGAGCGCTGACCGGGAAATAGAATCCCGACAGGAGGTAGATCGGCTCCTGGAACAACGTCGCCGTGTACCAGGCCTCCCGGCCCCACCGGAAGAAGACGCTGCTCAGGATCATTCCCAGTCCGTAGAGCGAGGCCAGCGTCAGAGTGAAGAGTCCCAGCGCCGCCGGAACCCGATCCAACGGCAGCGGAATATGGAAGAGCAGGAGTCCCGCCGCGATGATGACCACCGACCGGGTCGTGGTCATGACCATCCCGCCGAGGGCCATGCCCAGCAGGATGGACATCCGCGAGACCGGCGTGATCAGGTAGAGCTGCAGCTGGCCCTGCTCCTTCTCCCAGAAGAACTGGCTCGCCATGCTCCAGAGCACGTTGTTCCAGTAGGCGATCATCGCCCCGCCGAGCACCACGAACGCTTCGTACGCGGGGGGCGCGCCCAGGCCTCGGTAGACGAGCACGAAGGTCGCCATCACGAGCACCGGGAACACCGTGTCCCCGATCATCCACGAGCGCTCTCGGAACGCCGCCACCATCCGGACGCTGGCGCGCGCCAGGATCGCGGCGCCGTTCATGCGGAGGACGGAGGCGAGATCGCTCGGGTAGCGGTCGCTCATTACGCCTCCGCCACGACATCGTCCTCGTCCAGCCCGCGCCCGACGAGGTGAACGAACACCGACTCCAGGGTGGGCTCCCGCTTCGTCAGGTGGACCACCCGCACCTCCATGCCCTTCAGCACGCTCAGCACCTCGCCGATGACGTGATCGTCCGTCACCGTCAGGTGCAACTCGACCGCGCCGGTGGCGGAATGCGTATGTTGGAACGCGGTCCGGACTCCCGGCACGTGGTGCGTCCATTCGGTCGGCGGCGGCGTGCCCCCCAGGTGGAGCTCGTAGGAGGATTCGTCGGGAAGGGATCGCTTCAGGGCGCGCGGCGTGTCCAGCGCCAGGATGCGACCGTGGTCGATGATCGCGACCCGATCGCACAGCTCGTCCGCCTCGGCCATGTAGTGGGTCGTGAGGAGGACGGTCCGCTCGGGCCGCTCCCGCACCCAGCCCGACACGAAGGCGCGGATCGCGCGCGACGCCTCGACGTCTAGCCCCAATGTCGGCTCGTCCAGGAACACGATCTCCGGATCGCTCATGAAGCCTCGGGCGAAGTTCACCTTCTGCTTCATGCCGGTCGAGAGGTTGGAAAGGCGCGTATCCGCCTTGGGGCCGAGCCCCGTGATCTCCATCAGCGCGTCCGCGCGCTGGTGCGCCGCGGCGCGCGAGACGCCGTAGAACCGCGCGAAGAGGTGAAGCGTCTCGCGTACGGTCAGGATTCCGTAGCCCGAGGAGTCGCCGCCGGAGACGAGGTTGATGCGGTGGCGCACCGAGAGCGGATCCCGAGCGACGTCGAACCCGGCGACCATGGCGCGCCCGGTCGTCGGGAGCAGGAGCGTCGTGAGGATCTTGATGAGGGTGCTCTTCCCCGCGCCGTTCGGTCCCAGCAGGCCGATGCATTCGCCGCGCGGGACCGTGAGATCCACGTTTCGCAGCGCGTGCACGGTCCGCTCGCGACGCGTTTCGAAGATGCGCGACAGGTTCGCCGCCTCGATCGCCGGGACGGCGCTCCGCTCGCTCACTTGCCCAACAGCCTCTGGATGGCCTCGCGTCCCTTCCGAAGCGGGTCCTCCACGGCGGAGTCGCCCGGCGCGCCCGTCGAGTCGGCCGCGCTCCCCAGACTGTCGCCGCCGGCTTTCCTTGCCTTCGATTCGAGCGTGGAGGTCAGGGACTTGGTCAGCGACTCCTTCAGCCCCTGCCCCGCGACGTCGAGGATCTTCCCTGCCTTGAGCTGCACGCGGGGCTTGTCCGTCGTGCCTCCGATGCCGAGCTCGACCGGGATGCGGCCGTCCGCGTCGCGCGCGTAGCGGGCGAGCTCGCCCAGCGTGCCGCCACCCTTCAGCCGCTCGGGCGCCAGGCGAAGCAGGAGGCGAAGGTCCAGGCCCTTGTCGAGTCCCAGCGCGCCGGTCAGCTCGAACTTGTCCGCGCCGAGATCCCCGCGGACCTTGTCGAGCAGAAGCTTGCCGCGCTCGATGCGGAGCACGTGGGAGATCGTCTTGAACGCCATGTCGGCGTCGGCGTTGAGACCCAGGGTGTTTCGGATCTTGCGAATCGGCTCGTTGTCGATGAGGCGTCCCTGCTCGACGGTTCCCGCGATGCTGCCCCGCAGAGACTCGCCCACCTCGGGGCCGGGGAGGCCGGGGCCGGACAGGTCGACTTCACCGTTCAGAAGTCCCGAGAGTCCCAGTTCGAACGGCAAGAGCCCTCGCGCCACCTCGGCGACGGGCGCCTTCGCGATTCCGAGATGAAGCGCGTACGAGGGCGCGGCGATCAGATCGTTCACGGTCAAGGATCCCGAGATCGTGCCCTCGCCCACGGAGCCGCGTATCGGCTCGACGTGGAGCGCCTCGTCCTCGTAGCGCACGGGGACGCTCACGTCGCGGACGATCATCCCCCCCTGGTGCAATTCCCCGATCGTCACGTCCGCGGTGAGCCGGCGGAACGGCAGGGGAGGCGGCGCGGCCGCCGACGGCGGCGACGACGCCCCGCCCTTTCGTGCGGCCGGCGGAGGCGCCCATTCTTCGGCGACGAATCGGTCCACGTTCACGGTGAAGGCGCCGGTTCCAAGCGGCTCCCCTGGAATGACCTCGCCCTTCACGAGCGCCGTGCTGGATCCGACGGTGGCGCTCATCGAGCGCACCTCGATCTTCTTGTCGTCCCCGGCCACCTGGAACGCCAGGCGCCGGATCGGCTGCGCCACGCCCGGCGCGGTGCCGCTCAAATCACGGCCGGTCACCGTCCAGCGAACCGCGGGCGGCGCCGGCGCGCGGACGGAGAAGATCGCGCGTACGGCCAGGGTTCCGGCCTTCCATTCCGGGGTGTCGGGAAGCAATCCGTTCAACCGCGCCGCCGGCGCGTCGATCTCCAACGTTCCGCTCGTCTCGCCCCCCGGCTCCATCGATCCGTTCGCCTCGAGACGAACGGAGAGACCCGATCCCCCTCCCTTCGCGTTCGCCTTGAACGTCCGATCGGTGGCGGTCGCCCAGTCGACGCGGAACTCGTCGAGCGAGACCTTGTTGGCGTCCGCCGTGATCTGGACCGGGCGGAGCGTGAGGATGCCGTTCTGGACCATCGCCGTCGTCGTTCCACCGATCTGGATCTCCCACGACGCCTTCGTCGACCACGTCGCAGGCGAGGCGGCCGTCAGCGCCTGGAAGAGAGGGTCCGACGATTTCCATTCGGCCGGACCACCCCGGATCACGAGGGCGAGCATCGCGGGAGCGGGCGGCGGCGGGATGGTCACCGCCCCGCTCATGTCGCTCCGCAGATCGCCCAGCGAAACCTGACCGCTCTCGACCTCGAGCCGATTCTTCCCGCCTCCCGCCTTCATCGCGAGGTCGAGCCGGAACGGCGTGGGGAGCGCGAGGCGCGGATCGCGGGCCGACCCCTTCCAGAAGAGGCTGTCGGCCGTGACGTCGATCCGCACGCCCTGAGGGGACTGAAGCGTGCCGGTGATGTTCGTGCTCCCGCGCAGCCGCCGTACGTCGATCCCGCCGCCGTTCCGGTCCCGCGTTCGGATATCCACGCCGTCGAGCTCGAGCCGCGGCAGGAAGAGCGCCATGCCCGAGGCTCCGTTTGCGGGCGCCGCCGCCTTCGGCTGCTCCGGCAGCGGGGCGCGCTCCCACGTCGCGATGCCCGCGCCGCGAATCCGCGCGGCCGCGACCTCGACGCGACGGGACAGGAGCGGAAGGAGCTTGAAGCGCACGAAGACCTCTTGGGCCCGCGCGTCGATCGTCGGATCGCCCTTCGCCGGGGCGCGGAAGGCGAATCCCCGCAGCCGCACGCCGATGGAGAACCCTTCGATGCCCGGTTCCAGCGACTTCCAGCGAACCTCCGCGCCGCTCAATTGCGCAGCCTGTCGCTGGGCCTCCTTGGAGATCCAGTCGCGTGGCAGCAGCGCCCACGCCGCGCCCAGCACGACCGCGAGGCCCACCGCCGCCACCGCGGCCCCGATCAGCAGCATTCGTATCCAGCGAGGCATCAGGAGCCCCCTCCGGCGCCATAGAACGCCCGCACGGCCGCGCCGACCCGATCGATCTCGGACGGACCCAATTCAGGCCCGATCGGCAGCGAGAGCACTTCCTTCGCCAGCGTCTCCGCCATCGGAAAACGGCCCGCGGGATATTCTCCAGGCGTGAAGCAGGGCTGCGCCGGCACCGGAATCGGATAGTAGACGCGCGTCGCGATGCCCTGGTCGCGAAGCGCCGCCTGCAGCGCGTCCCGGCGTGGCGCGCGGATCGTGAACTGGTGATACGTGTGGCGACATCCCGCAGGCTCCGCGGGCAGCGAGACCGGCGCGCCGGCCAGCGCCTCCCGGTAGCGCGCGGCATTGGCCCGGCGCTTTTCGATCCACTCGTCCAGGTGCCGCAGCTTCACGCGCAGGAACGCGGCCTGCATCCCGTCGAGGCGGGCGTTCGTGCCCCAGGCCGTGTGGCGATAGTTGCCCGCGTCCCCGTGGACGCGAAGGAGCCGAATGCGGGCGGCGACGTCGTCGTCGTTCGTCAGGAACGCTCCCGCATCGCCCAGGGCTCCGAGGTTCTTGGTCGGAAAGAAGGAAAGGGCCGCGCCGGGGGTCGTCCCGCCCACCGGGTTCGCGCCGTCGCGCGCGCCGATCGCCTGCGCCGCGTCCTCCAGGATCGCCACGTTCCGGCCGGCGGCGGCGGCGCGCACCGGCTCCAGATCACAGGCGAGCCCGTAGAGATGGACCGGCACGATCGCCTTCGTCTTCGCCGTGATCGCGGCCTCGAGGCTGCCCGGATCGAAGCCGTAGCGCACCGGCTCCACGTCCGCGAACACCGGCCGCGCGCCGGCGTGGACGACCGCGCTGGCCGTGGCGAAGTAGGTGAAGGCGGGAACGACGACGTCGTCCCCCGGGCCGACGCCCAGCGCCTGCAGTCCGACCGCGATGGCCGCCGTTCCGGACGATAGCCCGACCGCGTGCTTCACGCCGCTCGCGACGGCGAGCTCGCGCTCGAACGCGTCGTGTTCGGCGCCGAGGATGAACTGTCCCGAGGCCAGCACCCGGGCGAAGACGTCGCGCAGTTCGGCGGCGATCGGCTCGTGGAGCGCCGCGAGGTTCAGGAGTGGAATCGGCTGATCGGTCGTCGAGGCCTTCATCGTAGCTCCGCTCTGGCGCGCGCCATCACGTACGGCGCGCGGCCGGAAAGATCCACGCCTCGCGCCACCAGCATCGGCAGGTAGGCGGGGTGAATCGGGTAGTAGGTGAGAACCGCTTCCGCCGACGCGGCGCCCGCAGGGACGTCGCACCACACGACGCGCGAGGAGTCCGGAGGAATCGACGTGGCCCGGGCCACGCCGTGCGCGATCCACTTGTAGGCGGGAAAGGATCCGTCGGCGTCGGAGAACTCCGTGCCGAAGCGCTCCGCCGTCATCATCGAGAGGCTGTCGCCATTCCCGTCACGGAAGACGACGTCGAGCGCGATCGTTCGCATCGAGTTCCCCCCTCCCGGGAGCGCGTGCCCCGCCGCGCGGTTCGACACCTCCAGTTTCAGCCGGCCGTCTTCCGTCGTGGCGTCGATCGCGGCGACGGAATCGAGCCAGGCGGGCTCCGAACGCGGGCCGCGGAAACGATGGGCGGAAACCGCCGGACGAATCTTCTTCGCGGTCACGGCGGCCTTGCCGGGCGCGGCCGGCATGTGGCAGTCCTGGCAGCGCTGTCCGTCGCGCGCGGCCTGGGACCGCGTCCAGTCGAGATAAGTCGATTCGACGATTACGCCGCTTCGCGGGTGCGCTGCGGAGTGGCACGAGGCGCAGAACGCCGACTGCGTGTGGATTTCGCTGAAGACGGTGTTGTGCGCGCGTCGCGGGTCGGCGTCGCGGTACGGCCCCCGCATGAGATTCGCGTCCGTCGGATCGTGCGTGTAGGAAGCCGGTTTCGTCGACGGGTCCACCGCCGTGATGTTGTGACAGAAGTTGCACCCGATTCCCTCCTTTGAAATCGGATCGGTCACCGCCGCGTCCCCCGAAACGTGCGCCGCCGGAGCATGGCAGGCGATGCATTTCGGTTGGATGGCGCTACCCAGCGTTTCCTTCGCCTCCGCCAGAAAGGCCTGAAACACCGGATTGGACCATGACGTGCCGTGCGCCGAGCGCTGCCAATCGAGGCGGATCGGCTTGTGGCAGGCGCCGCAGACCACGGCCCCGCGGGGCGCTTTGGCCGCCGCGGCCCGCGGCGGCGCCCACACGGCGCCGACGATGGCGAGGACCACGACCGCGGCGGCGACCCGCCGCTGCGGCCGCGAACGACCCGGGATCAGACGGACCGCGTCCCGGCCGCGCGGGCCTCCGCGTGCGCCGACTGCAGCCCGGCCAGAAGCTCCTCCCGCTTCGCGTAGAGCCGCCGCAACGGCCGCGCGGGCCGCTTGCTCAGGGCGTAGGCGGTCAGAATCGGGAGCGCGATGGTGCTATCGACGTACGCCACGACGGCGTCCGGAAGCCGGTTCGGGTCGATCTTGCCCCAGGAGACCGCCTCGCCCGGCGTCGCCCCCGACAGTCCGCCGGTGTCCGCGCGCGCGTCCGTGACCTGTAGGAAGTAGTCGTGCCCCGCCTCATCGAGCCCGAGCACTTCCTGGATCTGCGGCTCCGTCTGGAGCGCGAAATTCTTCGGTGAGCCGCCCCCAAGGATCAGGATCGCGCTCTTTCCGCCGCGCTTCTTCGCGTCGTAGACGATCGCGGCCGTTTCGTTCACGTCCTGGAACACGTCCCAGTGCATCGCCTCGCCTTCGAGCTGCAGCGCCGCGGCGTTCATGCCGATCGAGGAATCGCCCGGCGACGACGTGTAGATGGGCACGTCCAGGCCGTGGGCCGCCGCGATCAGCGACGTCTCCGCCTGGCCCAGGGCCTTCTCCCGCTCCGCCACGTATCGCCCCGCGCGATGATGGAACTCGGCGGTGCTCATGGGCGCGCGAAACTCCGGCTGACGCATCACCTCGCGGAAAAACGCGTCGGTCGAGAGTAGCACTTCGTAGTCGAAGACGATGTCGAAGATCCGAACGATCCCCTGCTCCCGGAGCGCGATGTCGTCGGCATTCGAGTGCCCCTGGTGCATCGTTAGCCCGATGCCGAAATGGGTGTCGTGGTAGAGATTCGCTCCGGTCGAGATCATCCAGTCCACGAATCCCGACTTGAGGAGCGGAATCAGGCACGAACGGCCGAGACCCGCGGGAGTCAGCGCCCCGCTCAGCGTCAGTCCCACGGTGACGTCCGGCTCCAGCATCCGCTCGACGAAAAGGCGGCACGCCTCCCGGAGCCTCGCCCCGTTGTAGGCTAGGAACGTCGCGTCCACCATCTGCTCCACCGTGGCGCCCGGGCGGAGCGGATCGGGCGCGATCTTCGGTCCCTTGGCGTACTTGGGTCGGGCGTTCTTCATCAGGATCTCCCATAGATCGGAATGAGGGCCCCCGACGTGGACGAGGCCTCGTCGGAGGCGAGAAAGAGAAGCGTCGCGGCGATCGCCTCCGGCTTCACCCAGTCATCGAAGGCGCCCTTCGGCATCGCGCGGCGATTCGCCGGCGTGTCGATGAGCCCGGGGAGCACGGCGTTCGCGGTCACCCCGGCGTCCTTCAGTTCGTTGGCCAGCGACGCGACGAGCGCGTGCAGCCCCAGCTTCGACGCCGCGTACGCGGCGGCGCCGGAGCCCGGCTCGAGCGCGCCGCGCGATGAGACGAACAGGAGCCTTCCCCGCGCGCTCCGCTTCGCGTGCGGCGCCACGGCGCGCGCAGCCCAGAACGCGGAGAGGAGATTCAGGTCGATCATGGCGCGCACCGTTTCGGGCTCCACCGCGTCGACGTTCTTCCCTCCAGAAAAACCGCCGGCGACGTGCAGCAGCACGTCGAGACCGTCCAGGTCACCGGCCGCCTTGTCGGCGGCCCTCCGCACCGCGGACGGATCCGTCACGTCGACGCTTAGGCCCAGCAGCCGCCCCTCGTCCGCCGCGTTGCGCTCCGCGGCCCGCAGCGCGGACCAACCTTCGGCGCCGCGGTAGGTGACCGCGACCCGGTATCCGGCCGCGAGGAAGGCGCGCGCGACGGCGCTCCCTACGGCCCCGGTCCCGCCGGTGATGAACGCCGCACCACGATCACTTGCCACGCTTTCCCCCGTCCGTCGTTCGAGTCGCTTCCGAGCGGCGAGTATACTCCGCGGCATCGCGGACGCGCCAGAAGGCGCCCCGCCGCGCCCAGCCGACGGACGTGCCGCCCAGACGGACCTCGACCAATCCCTCCTGCTCGCGGCCCAGCCGCACGCGCTCGCCCGCGACGAGCGCGGGCTCTCCAGGCAGCGGCTGCCCCGACGCGGCCGCCAGCCGCACGCGGTCGTCCATCACCACCGCCTCCGGCGCCACCGCGTCAAGCGTCGCGGACACCGCCATCGCCACCGCGATCACCATGCCGGCCGCCCCGGCCGCATCGAGACCGGTGCGCAGTCGCCTGAGCCACGGGGAGAGGCTCGGTTTCCTTCCACGTGCCGCTTCGTGCGATGCGCGGCGGGCGCGCCAGGCCATGCCCGCGGCGCCGGCGGCCAGCAGGACCACCGCCAGCCACCACCCTTCCGCCGCCGATAGCGGCGCCCGGACTTGGAACCCATCGGGAACGCCGAGGCCCTCTCCGCGCGACAGCGAGACCCGTGCCTCGGCGATGCCGGCATTGCGGGCGATGTCGGCGGCGCGCGGCTCGAGGCGCTGGGCGGCTTGCAGGAGGAGCACCGCGTCGCCGAGGCGACCTGCCGAGAGCGCCTCGCTGCCGCCGTTGAACAGGGTCACCGCGTCGGTCACGGCACGCACTCCTCGCGCCACCGACGCACCAAGCCCACGGCGTCCTGCGCGACGCCCGCCCAGCCCGTTTCGGCGCCGGGCGCGAACGATGCCGCTTCCAGCCGGAGCAGAACCGACGACAGTGTCTCCAGCGCATCGTCCGGCATGCCGGCCGTCCGCAGCGCTTCAGCGACCTCGCGCCGCGAGCGCCCCTCGAGATCGACGCCGCACCGGAGTCCCGCACTCTCCCGTAGTGCGCGCTCGACGGCATCGGCCGCGCCGGAGGCGCGGACATCGCCCACGGCGCGCTCGATCGTCTCGAGGGCCGCGCCGAGGAGCGCGTAGCGTCGCCGCCGCGGATCGCGCGCCGCGCGCCGCCGCCGCACCGTGAGGAAACCCCATCCGGCGTACGCGATCATCGAAGCCGCCCCGACGAAAAGGGGCGGCCGGGTCGGCCAGCCGTCGAGCGGCCCCGATCGGCCCTTGCCCGAGCGCGGCGGGGCCGGGACCGCCGTGGCCGATCGCGCGCGCTCGGCCGTGAGGGGCGAGCCCGGAGGCGCGGGCCCGACGCGCACGACGATCGAATCCGAGCGCTGCACCCGGTAGCGGCCGAACTCGGGATCGAACCAGGAGAACGCGATCGGCAAGACGACCAGCGATCCGGGACGATCCGGAACGAAGGCCATCTCGCGCAGCCGCGACCCACGCAGCCGGTCCGCGCTTCGATCCAGGTCCGTGCGCGCACCGGCCGGGTACGAGGGGAACGCCGGCACCGCGACCAGCGCCGGATCGACGGCGGAGGCCAGGTTGCCCTCCCCCGCGATCGTGGTGGAGACCGTGATCGGTTCGCCCGCGCGCCCCTGGGCGCGATCGACGCGAACCGTGAGCGAAAGGTCCCCCACCGCCCCCTGGAACTCTTGAGGAGCGCCGGCGGGAAGCGGCGCGACGGTGATCTGGACGGGCGCCGCCTCGACGGGAATTTCCACGAATCGGGCCGTGGGCGGCATGAGGAACGGACTCCGCAGCGCGTTCAGCTCCGCGGCGTCGCGCAGCGCCACGCGCGCCAGCGCCCGGGCGGGTCCGAGCGTCAGCGTTCCGGTGCGCGTCGGAAAGAACGCCATCCGGCGTTCGTAGCGCTCGTAGACGTTGCCGTTCACGCTCACGCGGTCGTGGGTCGCCTCGCCCATCGGCTCGCCCCAGAAACCGGCCGCGAGGGGCGGCGCCCAGGCCGGCATCTCCGCCAGCGGCGAACGGGAGAAGATCTGCATGCGACCGACGATCTGCTCGTTCCAGTACGCCCGCCGGCGGTCCACCACGAACCGCGCGAAGATCGGGGCCGACTCCTGGGAGCCCTTGTCCTGGCCCGCCGCGCGGTCCGCGGATGGGAGCGACCGAACGATCTCGAACGGCACGCGCGCCGTCTCGACGACCTGTTTTCCGCTGCGCGCCCGCATCGGCGGCAGCACGTACTTGCCCGGCTCGGGCACGAACACGCGGTAGACCGTCGCATCGGTCCGCATCACGTTGCCGATCGCGATGACCAGGTTCTCGGAGGTTCCCGAGCGCTCGAACGTCCATCCCGGCACGACGGGCGGCGTCACCTCCGCCCGGTCGAAACCGCTGCTCTCCACCGTCACGGTCACGACGACCGGCTCGCCGCGGAGGACCACCGATCGGTCGATCGTCGCGCGCGCGGATACGATGGCGCCTTCGACACGCCCCGGCGTCGAGGCGCAGAGAACGAGCAGGGCGATGCACGCGGCTCCCAGGCGCGCCGCTTCGCGCGCGTGGAGCGACGCGTGCCGCGTCGACCCGCTACCAGTCACGGGCGTTGCGCCCCGCGGCCGCCGCTCGTCGTCCCGCCTGCTCGCGCGAACGGTTGGCCCGCCGCTCCGCCTCGAGGGCGTCGAGCCAGTGCTCCGCCTCCTCGCGGCTCGGCGCGGCGGCGCCGAGCGTCCGTGCGTCGCCCGGATCGTTCGGCTTGGGTTGTTCCTTCGATTGGCTCGGGGCTCCGGCGGGCGGCGGTGTGGCGCCGCCTCCCCGCTCTCCCGTGCCCCCCTCCCCTTCTCCCTGCGTGCCCGCGCTCCCCGAACGCGGCGCGGACGAGGCCGCACGCGCGCGGCGAATCGCCTCCTCCAGGTTTCGTTTCGCGTCGGTCCGGTTCGGATTCTCGCGCAGCGACGTGCGGTACGCCTCGATCGCCTCGTCGATCCGCTCGGCTCGAAGCGCGTCATTCGCGGCGTTGTACGCCGCGGCGGCCCGCGCGTCGGCCCCGTCGAGCCGAAGCACGTCGCGGAACGCGGCGCGGGCGGAGTCCTCCTGCCCCGCGGCGCGAAACGCCAAGCCTTGGTCGTAGCGAAGGACGGCCGATCCGGGGTCCAGGCGTCGTGCTTCGTCGAAGGCGGCTACGGCCTCGGGTCCCCGTCCGGCGCGCAACGCCCGAAATCCGCGTCCGGCGGGACCGCCCCACTCGTATCCGGCTCCGACCGTCGCGATCGCCACGACGACCAGGATCGCCCGCGTCGGCGAGCCCGCGAGCGCCCGGCGCCGTCCCCTCCGGATCACGCGGCGCCTCGCCGCGGCACGAATGCTTCCGCGGTCAGCAACAGGACCGCGAGCGCCGCCAGCCAATGGAACCGCTCGTCGTAGGCCTGAAGCGACCGGCCCTGCGCCGTGCCGCGGTCATCGCCGCGCGCATACGCCGCGGCGCGGCGCGCCGCGCCGCCGCTGCCGTCGGCGCGTTCATACCGTCCGCCGGTCTGCTTCGCCAAATCGCGAAGCGTGCCCTCCATCAGCTTCGTCCGCACCTCCTGCCCGGCGGCGTCGTGCTTCGTCCCCTGAATCACGCCGAGCGAATCGACCAACGGGATCGTGGCGCCCTCCGGCGAGCCGATGCCCAGGATCGCAAGCCGCGCGCGGGATGTCCGAATCGAGGCGACGCTTCCCGCCGGATCGCCCTCCAGCTGTTCCCCGTCCGTCAGCAGCACGATGGCCCGGGGACGGTTGCCGGGGCGCGTCAGGAGCCGTCCCGCGAGGGCGACGCCGCCCCCCACGTCGCTCCCCGGCGGTCCGATTTCTCCGGGACTGGCGGCGTCGATACGGTCCCGCAATCCCTCGAGGTCGGTCGTGAGCGGGCTCAGCACGCGCGCCTCGCCCTCGAATCCCACCAGCCCGACGGCCGAGCCCTCGAGATGGCGAAGCAGGGCCGACACTTCCCGACGCGCCGCCGCCAGCCGGTCGGGGCGCGCATCGCGGGCCCGCATGCTGGCGGACAGATCGAGGACGATCACGACGTCGGGGCCGACGCTCGTGGTGCTGATGAGCCGCAGGCCCGCCTGAGGGCGCGCCAGGCCGACGATCGCGGCCGCCATGACGAGGAGGAGGAGGATCGCGCGGAGGCGCGCGCTCCACGGCCCCGGGGCGGACCAGCGCCGTCGCAGCGCCTCGGGATCCCCCAGCGCCGCCTCGTCCCGGGCGCGCCGACGAGCGCCCCACCACAGGGCGGCGATCGCGGCCGGTATCAGCCAGAGCAGCGTGAAGAGTTCGGGCTCGGCCCATCGCATGCGATGGTTTCCTCCTCAGGGATACCGGCGGAGCAGCGTGGCGCGCAGCAGGAGATCGAGCGACAGTAGGATCAGGGCGCCCGCAAGGAACCACGGACCGATCTCCGCCCACTGCGTGTACGAACGCGACTCGACGCGCGACGGTTCCAAGGCGTCGATCTCCCGGTAGACCCGCGCGAGCAGCGCCGCGGTGGTCGCGCGAAAGAAGCGTCCGCGAGTGATCGAGGCCACGGCCTGAAGCGTCGGCTCGTCCACCTCGGAGCGGACCCACACATAGCGGCGGCCCAGCACCGGATCGTCCACCGGAAACGGAGCCTGGCCCTGGGTGCCGGCTCCGATGGTGTAGACGCGTACGCCCACGGCGGCGGCGAGCCGCGCCGCGGTCACGGGATCGACGGGTCCGGCGTTGTTGATGCCGTCGGTCAGCAGAATGAGCACGCGGCTCTTTCCCTTCGCGCCGCGAAGCCGCTGCGCGCCCAGCGCGACGGCCGCCCCGACGGCGGTGCCGTCCGACAGCATCCCGAAATCGAGTCCGTCGATCAAGGCCTCCAGGCCTTCGTAATCGAGCGTGAGCGGCGCGACGAGCTCGCTGCGGCCCGCGAACGCGACGAGACCGATACGATCCTGCGACCGCCCGCGAAGGAACTCCTTCGCGACCGCCTTCGCGACGTAGAGGCGATTCTGAGGTCGGAAGTCCTCGCAGCGCATGCTTCCCGACACGTCGATCGCGAGGACGATGTCGATCCCCTCGCTGATGACCTCCCGCATTTCGCGGCCGGTCTGCGGACGCGCGGCGGCCACGACCAGGAGCAGGCCCGCGGTCGGCACCAGCACGCCCAGCAGCGGCGCGAGGCGGACACGCCACCCTCGCGCCGCCGGAAACGCCGCGAGGCTCGAAACGGGAAGCTCCGGCTCCCGCCACCGCGCGCGCCGCCAGCGCATCCACAACATTGCGGCAAGGGGCGCGAGAAGGAGGAGGAACCAGGGAGCCGCCAGGCGCAT
>QJVW01000155.1 GCA_003235575.1 Candidatus Eiseniibacteriota bacterium
GAGAATCCTGAGGGCGACGGAGGAGCTCTTGGCCTCCAGGCTCTTCGAGGAACTCCCGCTCGCCGAAATTCTCCGGAAGGCGGACACGTCGGTTGGCGCGTTCTACGCGCGCTTCGACGGCAAGGAAGCGCTGGTGCCGCTCCTCTACGACCGCTACGACGCCGCGCTCCACGCGGCGGCGGCGCGGTTCTTGAACCCCGATCGCTGGCGGGGCCGGTCGCTGAGGTACCGCGCGAGCCGAATCGTCCGATTCGCCGTGCGGGAGTACCGGCGCCATCGTGGGCTGATGCGCGCCCTGGCCCTTCACGCGCGCACCAGACCGCGCGTCCTGACGCCCGAGCAGGAGAAAGACCGGCGCGGGCTCTCGGATCATGCGGCGATGCTGCTCTTGGACGCGCGCGGCGACATTCGCCACCCGGATCCGGAGCTTGCAGTGCGCCACGGCCTCTTTTTCGTGCTCGCCTCCTGTCGGGACAAGATCCTATTCGCCGAGGCGCCGCATCCTCGACTGCTCCCGGTCAGCGATCACACCTTGGCCGCGGAATTGAGCCGGGCCCTGATCTCCTATCTCACCCATACGCCGGAACCGACATCGCCGCCGAGCGTCGGGGGCGACCCCGCGCCGCGGAAGGGGAAACCAGCATGACCATTCGACGACACCTTTGCCTGTTCGCCTTCTTGCTCACGTTCGCGCTCATCCGTACCGCGGGCGCCGCGACAGCGCCGACCGCTTCGGAGCACGCGCCCGGAACCGCGTGGTACGAGCCCTACGAGTACAAGACCCGCGACGGACGCACGATATCCGACGCCGAGCGAGGGAGGTTGATCCTCCCCGAGAATCCGAGACACCGGTCCGGCCCGCACATCGAACTCACCTTCATTCGGTTCCGCTCCACGGCCCCGGAGCCGGGTCCGCCGATCGTCTGGCTCGCGGGCGGTCCCAGCGACTACGGCTCCGACGACATCGAGGGCCCTTACCTCGCCCTCGTACGCGCGTTTCAAACGGTCGGCGACGTGATCGCGCTCGATCAGCGCGGCACGGGCCTTTCGAGGCCGCGGCTCGACTGCCCCGACTCGGTCGTTCAACTCCCGCTCGACCGCGTCGTGGGGCGCGACGAATACCTGCAGGCCTACCGGCGCGCGGCGACGGCGTGCGACACCTATTGGAAGGAGCAGGGTGTCGACCTAGCCACCTACAATACGCTCCAGAACGCGGACGACGTCGAGGCCCTCCGCAAGGCGATCGGCGCGAAGAAGATTTCCCTCTACGGCGGGAGCTACGGAACGCACCTGGGCTTGGCGTACCTCCGCCGGTATTCCAAGAACGTCCATGCCGCGATCCTTGCGGGGGTGGAGGGGCCGGACCACACCTGGAAACTTCCGCGAAACGCCGACGCGCACTTCGAAGCGGTGGCGCGGCTGGCTCGCGTCGACTCCACGCTCGCCGGCGGCATGAACGACCTCGTCGGCGTCATGCGAAGCGTCCTGGACCGCCTGCGTCGCGAGCCGGTCACGGTCGGGCTCCCGGGCGAGGACAGCACGAGGGTCGACTCGGTGACGGTGGGGCCGTTCGATCTCCAGCGCGCCAATCAGTATTTCCTCGGCAGCCGCTCCAACATCGCCCAACTCCCCGCGATCTACGCGAAGATGGCGCACGGCGATTTCACGGATCTGGCGCAGATCACGCGGCAGTTCCGTTCGGTTCGCGTCGAATCCGCCATGTACTACGCCATGGATTGCGCTTCCGCGGCAACGCCCGCGCGGCTCCGCGAGCGCGAAGCGCAGGCACGCGCCAGCCTGGTCGGCGACGGATTCGACTTTCCGTTTCCCGAGATCTGCGAATCGTGGACGCACGCGGACCTGGGCGACTCCTTCCGCTCCCCGGTCACGTCCAACGTCCCGACGCTCTTCATCAGCGGCACCCTCGACGGCCAGACACCGGTGGGGAACGCCGAGGAGGTACGTGCGGGATTTCGCCGGGGCGCCCAGTTGATCGTGGAGAAGGCCTCTCACACGTACACGGAGCTGGAGCCCGAGGACGTGCGGGATTTCATGATCCAGTTCCTGCGCGGGGAAACCGTCGGGGATGCCCGGTACGCGGCGCCGCCGCTCCGATTCGCGCCGCTCCCGTCCGTTCCGGAACGACCCTAGGACCGGCCCGCGCTACAGGTCGCCGTCCGCGTCGTCGCCCAACGGATCGTTCGCCGCGAGCGCGGCGATGCGCGGATGCGGCGGTAGCCATATTCCAAAGAGAATTCCGAACGCGAATCCGCCGGCGTGCGCGCGCACGTCCGCGTTCGCGATCGCCGGAAGGAAGAGGAGCACGAAGAGCGGGACGTAGACCCGCCACACCTTCCACTGCTGGGCATAGTGAAACAGGCGGCGGCGACGGATGATGAAGGAGAGCGTGCATCCCAGGAGCCCAAAGATGGCGCCCGAGGCTCCGACGCTGAGCGGGGGCGACCCGCGTCCGGCGTAGGAGACCCACGCGGCGCCGAGACCGGTGGCCACGTACATCGCGATGGTCCATCGGCGACCCGCGAGAAACTCCACCGCCCCCGATGCGGCCAGCAGCGCGATCATGTTCCGGCCCAAGTGCCCCGGGCCCGCGTGCATGAAGATCGTGGGCAGCCACCATCCGTACGCGCCGCCCTCGCGCACGTCACGCCACCATTCGGCCGTGGTCACCCGGAGCATGCTCATGTAGTCCGCCCCCCACGCCATGACCAACGCGCCAAAGACGAGAAGGTTCAGAGCCAAGAGCAACTCCGTGGCGGAGAACCCACGCTTGGGGAAGAGGACTTCGCGCAGGCCCGTCGGCGGCGGCTCGGGTCGCGTCGCGGAGCGGGGCGCCGAGCGCCAGTACGATTCCAGCGAGTCCGCCCGCGCCCACCGCCCATTCTCTCCCAGGATCAACGCGTGCGGCGGAATGCGGCCCTCCCGGAGCCAGAGTTCCCACTCCTCGTCCCTGAGTTCGATTTGCCGCCCCTGAATCCGGATCAGTTTCATGGTCTGCTCGCTGCTTGGGCGGGTTGGGCCGCGTGTAGGACACGCGCTCCGAGGGGCGCGCGTGTCGACGAAGTGGCGATGGTACCTATCGGAGATTCGATCGTCCAGTTGCGGCACGACGGAGTGGCAGGGACCCGATTGGCCGAGTTTGACAGTGATCCTGACTGATCTGTCAGCCCGGCTACCCCGGGCTTCTGTCAGGCGCGCGGGCTAACGTGTTGCGGTGTCGTTTGCCTTCGTCCGCTTCGGCTCTGGCACGGACGATGCGACCATCCCCCGCCAAGCGGCGAGGCATGGTCGGAGACCAGCCCCGCGTTCCCACTGCCATTCGCTCCCCCCATCGCACCCCGCCGCAAAACCCATTGTCCACTCCTCTGCGTCCGGAGGTGAATCATGCGGGTCTTATCGCTTTTATGTCTGGGCCTCCTCCTTCTCGCGGTATCAAGCGCTCCCGCGTCGGCGGCAACGCTCACACCGAAGGAGCAGCTTGGGAAAGAGATCTTCTTCGACAAGATCTCGTCTCCCGATTGGATGTCGTGCGCCAAGTGTCACGGGCCGTCGGTCGGCTTCACGGGACCGAATCCCGCTATCAATGCGCACGGAGCCGTCTACAACGGCGCCGTCCCGCAGCGTTTCGGAAACCGCAAGCCGCCTTCCGCGGCCTATGCCACCACGGCGCCGAACTTCCACTACGATCCGACGGAAGGGATCTTCGTCGGCGGCAATTTCTGGGACGGCAGGGCAACCGGCGACCACCTGGGCAATCCAGCCGCCGACCAGGCGCTCGGTCCATTCCTGAACCCCGTCGAGCAGAACAATCCGAGCAAGCGCGCGGTCCTGGAGCAAATCGCGTCGTCGCAGTACGCGGGACTTTGGGAACCGGTGTGGGGTTCGCCGCTCACCTATGAAACCGACGCCGATGTCGCGATGAACTACGATCGCGTGGGACTCTCCATCGCCGCCTATGAAGGATCCAGCGAAGTGAACGCCTTCACCTCCAAGTACGACTACTGGCTGAAGGGCGAGGCGTCGCTTACGGACAAGGAGCAGTGGGGGATGGCGCTGTTCGAAGGCAAGGCGAACTGTGCCGCGTGCCATCCGGCACCACTCTTCACGGACTACACGTACGACAATCTCGGCACGCCGATCAACCCGTTCAACCCGTGGTACTCGATGAACGAGGTGTACCTGGACGACGGTTCGGTCATCAACCCGGAGGGAGGGAGCTGGATCGATCCGGGGCTCGGTGGATACCTCGCGACCCTGCCGGAGAGCTACTTCTCCGATATGGGATTGGTCAAAGCGGTGGTTGTCGCGGAAAACTGGGGCAAGCACAAGGTCCCGACCCTTCGAAACGTCGACAAGCGCCCGAGCAGTGAGTACACCAAGGCGTACTTGCACAACGGCACCTTCACGTCGCTGAAGCGTGTCATCGACTTCTACAATACGCGGGATATCGGCAAGTGGCCGCCGCCCGAAGTGCCGCAGAACGTCAACACGGACGAGCTAGGCAATCTCGGCCTCACGAGGGCGGAAGTGAATGCCGTGCTCGCTTTTCTGGGCACGCTCTCGGACGGCTACATTCCGGACCGGCCATTCAACACGGCGGCTGAATTCATGGGCGATGCGACGCGTCCCGTGCAGCTTTCCCTGCGTAGCGGCAACCCCGCCCGAGCGCACGACGCGGGCACGCGGTTCGAGCTGGCGCTCGCGAGGGCCGGCCACGTGGAACTGGCGCTCTTCGATGCTCGGGGCCGAATGGTGCGCCGAATCTGTAGTGAGGCGCTGGGGCCCGGCCGCCACGAGTATCGCTGGGATGGAACGACGTCCCGCGGCGAGCTGGCTCCCCGCGGCGTCTACTTCGCGGTCCTACGCTCCGGTGACGCGAAGGATGTGCGCCGGGTGATCTGGCTCCGATAGGCGCCCTCGGTTTCTCCTTCCCTCGCGGGATCCACCAGGCGGCGGCCTCGTCAATCGAGGCCGCCGCTTCCACGTGGAGGCTCGTCCCCCAACTCAAGGTGCCTCAACGGCCTGCCGATAGGAATGCGGTACCGCCCCGGTGACCGCGGAGGACCCAGCGTGAAGCTAGTCGCCTGCCCAAATTGCCACGCGCAGTACGACGTCTCGGAGCACGAGGCGTCCACGCTGTCGTGCGCCTGCGGCACGGCGTTTTCGGCGACGCCTCCTCCGGCGAAGGACGCGGCGGTGACGCGCTGCGCGGCGTGCGGGGCCCTCGTGGTCGATGACGCCACCGCTTGCTCCTATTGCCAGGCGACGGTCGTGCGGCGTCCGGAGCCCACGGGTCCCGTGTGCCCCGAATGCTACGCACGGAACCCTCGCCGCGCGCGCCACTGCACCGCGTGCGGGATCGCGTTCCTTCCGCAACCGGTGCGTCTCCGCGCGGAGCCGCTCTCGTGCCCCGTCTGTGCGGACGCGCGGCTCACCGCGCGCCAGCTCGGCGGGCTCTGGGTGGAGGAGTGCCCGATGTGCCTTGGGCTCTGGGCTCCGGGCGACGTCATGGACCGCCTGGTCGATCGCATCCGCGAACGCCGACGCCGCGACGGCGCGACCCCGGTCGGCGGCTCGACGCGCGATCGGCGGGCGGCATGGCAGGCGAAGGTCGCCTACCGCCGCTGTCCGGAGTGCCGCGGCACGATGCAGCGCCGAAATTTCGCGCACCGATCCGGCGTGATCGTCGACTGGTGCGGCAGCCACGGCACCTGGCTCGACGCGCATGAGATGGAGGACATCGCCGGCTTCGTCCTGGGCGGCGGGCTCGAGCAGGGGGCGAAGGACGCCTCGACGCAGCGATGGAGCCTCCCGGCGGACCCGGGCCGCACGGCCGCGATCCTGGCGGCGGAGCAATTGCTCGCCGAGGAGCGAGCGCGGCGGTCGGCGCGGGGGAGCGGATTCGATTTCGAGACCCAGGGAGCGTGGCGCGGCATCGGCGACTTCCTGTCCCAGTTGTTGAAGGCCTAACGGAACGCCCGCCCGCATCGCCGGGCGCATCAGACCAAGGAGGAGCCATGGGATTCGTGAACAAACTCCGCGGCGAGCTCGTCGATATCATCGAGTGGGTGGACGGCGGTCGCGATACGCTTGTGTGGCGTTTTCCGCGCTACCAGAATGAAATCAAGAATGGCGCCCGGCTGGTGGTGCGTCCCGGCCAGTCGGCCGTGTTCGTGGATCGCGGGCGCGTCGCTGACATCTTCGAGCCCGGGACCTACGATTTGGCCACCAACAACCTTCCCGTGCTGGGCACCCTCCGCGGATGGGCGCACGGATTCAACAGCTCGTTCAAGGCGGAGGTCTACTTCGTCGCAACGCGGCAGATCACCGAGCTCAAATGGGGAACGCCGAACCCCGTGCTGCTGCGCGATCCGGAGTACGGACCGCTCCGCGTGCGGGCGTTCGGCACCTATGCGCTTCGCGCCCTGAAGCCGGACGCGCTTCTCTCCGAGCTCGTCGGCACCGACGGCTCGTTCGAGGCCGACGAGATCGAGGTGCTGCTCCGCTCGATCATCGCGACGGAATTCTCCCAGATGGTGGCGCGAACCGAGATCTCCGTGGTCGACCTCGCGTCGAACTACACGAGCCTCTCCGAATCCCTTCGTCGCGCCGTTCTCGCCAGGATCGATCAGGAGTACGGGCTCGATCTGCCGCAGCTCTACATCGTGAACATATCGGTTCCGGAGCAGGTGGAGCGGGCGCTCGACGCGCGGTCCAGCATGGGCGTGCTCGGCGACTTGGACCGGTACCAGAAATACCAGCTGGGCGCGGCGATTCCCACGGCTGCCGCGAATCCCGCGGGCGGCCTGGCCGCCGCCGGTGTCGGCCTCGGCATGGGGATCGCCATCGCGGGCGGCTCGCCCGCTGCCACCAAGGCCCCCCTGCCCCTCATTCCCCCGGTGCCCGAAGCCGCGGACCCTCCCGTATGGCACGTCGCATCGGCCGGCAGGAGCCACGGACCCTACTCGGTCGCGCAACTCGGACATGCCGTGGAAGCCGGCCGCATCACCGGGGAGACCATGGTCTGGACCGCGGGCATGGAAGCGTGGTCGCCCCTCGCCACGGTGCCGAGGTTGTCGGCGCTCGTCTCGCCGCCGCCGCCGCCGCCACACGCGTAGCGGAGGGGACTCAGCGGGAGCGAAGCGCCCGGGGAATGACGTTCCGCTGCGCCAGAAGCGCCCGGCACGCCTCGCAGAAGCGCTCCCCTTTCAGTTCGATCTCCTCCGCGTAGGACGATGCCCGCATGACGCACCGGACATCGGGACAGTGGAGCAGCCCGTACGTGTGGCCAAGCTCGTGGACGGCCTCCTTATGGAGCCGCTGAAAGAGGAGCGCGGGGTCCGGAGGAAGCCCGTAGGCCTCGGCGCGAAGCCGATGGCATGAAACCACCGCGGCGCGACCGTTCAGTTGCGCCTCGCCGAACACGTAGGTCAGCACCGGCGCGAAGAGATCCACGCTCGTCACGCCGAGGACGCGCTCCGCCTGGTCCTCCTGGGAGTCCTCGAGAAGCATTTGCAACAGACTCGTCGCTCGGTACTGGCCCCGGGACGGGTCGAAGGCCCCCTCGGGGTCGAACCAGGGACGTCGCAGACGAACCCCGGCGCGGAAGTCCAACTCCAGGACGCCCCCCAGGCGGCGCAGCGTTTCATCCCGATCGGTGAAGTAGATCGGAACGATGTCGATGCCGGCGGCCATGGGTCTACGACCGTAGGTGGTACTTCTTGATCTTGTTGTAGAGCGTGACGCGGTCGATGCCCAGAATCTCCGCGGCGCGGGTCACGTTGCCCCCGGTCCGTTCCAGGATCATCCCCACATGGGCCCGTTCCATGTCGGCCAGCGAATCGCCCGTCTGTGAGGCCGACGATTCGTTCAGCCGCACCGGGAGATCCTCCGGATGGACGGAGGGCGGGCGCCCCACCACCATCGCCCGTTCGACGGCGTTGGCCAGTTCCCGAACGTTGCCGGGCCAATTGTAGCGAACGAGGAGATCCATCGCCGCCGGGTCGAATCCCGTGAAGGGACGATTCATGTCTTGCGCGTACTTCTTCAAGAGGTGGTGAGCCAGGAGTGGAATGTCCTGCCGTCGCTCCCGCAGCGGAGGCAGCGAGATCGTGACCACGTTCAGCCGGAAGTAGAGATCCTCTCGAAACGTGCCGTCTCGAACCTGCGCCTCCAGATCCTGATTCGTGGCGCAAATCACGCGGAAGTCGACATGCACGGGCTTGGCCCCGCCAACCCGCGTGAACTCCTTCGTCTCCAACACCCGCAGCAGGTTCACCTGCATGGGCAGGCCGATCGTTCCCACCTCGTCCAGGAAGAGGGTGCCGCCGTCGGCCATCTCCAGTTTTCCCTTCCGCCGGTACTGCGCGCCCGTGAAGGCCCCCTTCTCATGGCCGAACAGCTCGCTCTCGAGAAGCGATTCGGGCACTGAGCCGCAGTTGACCGGCACGATGGGGAAATAGCGCCTCCGACTGTTCGCGTGGATGGTCTGTGCGATCAACTCCTTGCCGGTTCCGCTCTCGCCCCGAATGAGCACGGTGGAATCGGTCTCCGCGACCGAACGCACCAGCTCCAGCACGCGGGCCATGGGCCCGCTCGCGCCCACGATCGTCGTCGGCGTGGCCAGCTGATCCACCTTTTGCCGCAGCTGCAGGTTCTCCTGATGAAGACGGTGCCGCTCCACCGCCCGGCGCACGAGGTGACTCAGCTCGTCGGGATCGATCGGCTTGGTGACGTAGTCGAAGGCGCCCTCTTTCAAGGCTTGGACGGCCGAATCGACGGACGCGAAGGCGGTGATCATGATGATCGGAAGGCTGGGATCGACGTCGCGGATGCGGCGCTGAAGCTCCAGGCCGTCCATGCCGGGCATCTTGATATCCAGGAGCACGGCGTCCCAGGGCTCCTCCTCCAGCCGCTGCAGCGCCTCGCGGGCGTCTTGAGCGCTGCCGGTGCGGTATCCGTCCTTTTCAAACCAGTGAACCAGTGAATCACGCATCGAGAACTCGTCGTCGACCACGAGGACGCCCCCCGCGTCTCGCGAGATGGGTGTTTCTTGACGTTGCACGGCCATGATCATGCTCCGTTCTGCGTGGGTGCGTCCGCGCGGCGCGGCGCGGGGCCGTCGCCGTGTTCTTCCGCCCGGGCCTGCCGCCGCGGAAGAACGAGAGTAAACGTCGTGCCGCGGTGGAGTTCCGATGCGACCTCGATCCGCCCGCCGTGCCGCTGCACGATGCCGTGCACGACGGCGAGCCCCAGGCCGACGCCCTCCTCGCGGTCTTTGGTGGAGAAGAACGGCTCCAAGATGTGCTCCAGCGCTTCGGGGGCGATCCCCATGCCTGTGTCCGTGATCGCGATGGTGACGTCGGCCGCCGCCCCGGAAATCTGGACACGAAGGGTGCCGCCCTGCGGCATCGCCTCGACCGCGTTCACGAAGAGCGCCACCAGGGCCTGCTGGATTTGATCGGCGTCGCACACGATTCGATCGTCGCCTTCCGCCTTGGGTGTCTCGAGTCGGATGGCGGAGATCTCGAAGTGATGCCGCACCAGCATGAGCGCGCGGTCCACGATCTGGCCGAGCGCGTGCGGCCGCATCTCGGATCCATTGTGTCGCGCGAACGTGAGCAGGTTTCGCACGATGACGCCGCAACGGCCGGCCTCCTTCTGAATCAGGAACAAATAGCTATCCGCCTCCTCGCGCACCGGGTCGGGCGTATCGCCTTCGCGAAGCGTTCGGGCCGTGAGCTTCGCGTAGTTGAGGATTCCGCCCAGCGGATTGTTCAATTCGTGCGCCACCGTCGCGGCCAGCCGCCCGAGGGAGGCGATCTTGTCCATGTGCGCCACCTGGCGTTGCGTGCGCGTCAGCTCCGCCGCCTTCTCCTGGAGCCTCGACTCGACCTGCGCGGACCACGTCGTCGATTCGTGATGCGCCTGGCGCAGTTGCTTCGTCATTTCATTGAACGCACCCGCCAGCTGGTCGAGCTCGTTGTGGCCGTCGACGGGGATCCGCGCGTCGAGATCGCCGCTTGCCACGCGCTCCGCGCCCCGGATCAGCCGCCGGACCGGCTGCCGGACGACCCGGAAGATGAACCACGCCGACACGAATCCCGCGAGCAGGGCGACGACGACGGCGAATCCGATGGCGTTTCGCCGGAGACGCGCGAGGCGCGCATCCGGTGTGGCAAGCGACATCCGGACATCCAGTACGCCCAGGATGCTCTGCTCCGCCGGGGACACGTGGCAACCGCGGCGGGCGCACTTCTCCTCGTTCTCGATCGCGTTGATCACACCCATCACCCGACCGGACTGCCCCTGGAACAGACGAACGCGCTCGCGTTCGGGCACGGCGCGAAGCGGGGTGCCGTGTCCGTGACACGTCACGCACGCTTCGGCCTTGAGATCGACGCGCGTGCCCGCTTCCGTGGAGTCCGCCGAGAAGATGATCGTCCCGTTCTTGTCGTAGACCCGCACGCCTTCCACGTCGGGGGCCTTCGCGATCGCTTCGATGACGTGGTGCACCTCTTCCTTGCGATTCAGCAACATGGCGTACTGCGTCGACTGCTCGATGAGGTCGCTGAAGCGGACCGCCCCGGCGTAGAGCGAGCGTTCGTATTCCTTGGACGCCGCGCGGAGGCTGATCCAGGTATAGAGGGAGAAGGCGACGACGATGACGGCGGCGAGTGCGAGGAAGAGGCGAAGGCTCAGCGACGAAACGACCGCCCTGGCCCCAAGCCTCCATCGTGATGCGACGACGGGCGTGGACACGCGACCCCCGTGGCGCTGGACGGGGTGTAGTGAAATTCTACACCCGTGGCCGCAGGGGACCGTTGGATTCGTGCGGTCGTGAAGGGGCGACTATCGGAGCACCGCGCCGACGAGGCGATGGTACCGCGAGCGACCGAGCAGACGCCGGAGGTCGGGGATCGGAATTCCCCCGTCCTGGGCGGTCGGTCCAATTGCCTGGTCCACATGGAGATAGCCCCTGGCCGAGCGGAGCATCCGCCGGGTCTGCTCCGCCGCGCACGCGCGCCGTTCCCGTGCATCGATCCATTCGCGCGATTCGTCCTGACCCTCGCCACGCTCCACCTCCAGCAGCCACCCCTCGTCGTACGGGTGCAGCGTCAGGAGGGAGGGATCGGCGCGGAGCGCTCGGTTGGTTCGGACGACGATCCCGGTGAGCGGGGAGCGCAACGGAACGAGATCTCCGTCATCGGCGGCCCAGCAGGCCACCGTTCCACGGACGACCCGCGTGCCGGTCGCGGGCAGGATGACCGCGGTGACGCGATCCAGCAATCGCGCGGTGAAGCCGTCCACGCCCCAGCGATCCGTTCGCTCGGGGCCGGGCGCCACCCAACCGTAGGCGCGATGGTAGGAGAGTCCGTCCCGAATGTCCCAGGGCGGCCGCGATTCGGGGGCCTCGACGGCGGGTGACGGCGCGGGCCCCGCGCCGCGGATGGCGGCGTCCAGGGGGCAGTGCTCGCAGTCGTAGGCACGGTCGCACAGCCGGTAGGAGAGAAGTCCGGCCACCATCCAGATGCACGGGTCCGCGCGATCCGGAAGAACCCGGTAGTTCCCCTCATCGTCGGGTCGCCGCTCCATCGCACACCTCGCTTCCGCCGCGGCGCTCACCTCGTGGCGAGCAGCTCGCGCGCGAGCTCTTCCCAGGCTTCCTCCGAGAGGGCCCGGGCGATCCCCGGCACCGGCACGCCGCCGTCCTGAAGCACGGCCCCCACCTCCGGGCTCATCCGAAGGCGGAGCGCATCCTCCGCGCGTCGCAGCCATCGCTTGGCGCGGTCGCCGCGAAGCAGCGAACCCGCGCCCGACGTGAATCGGGGCGCCTCCACCTCCAGGAGCCATCCGGCGCCGTAGGGATCCCCGTTGATCACGGAGGGATCGCGCAGAGCAGCCTCGTTCCGCGCGACGATTCGCCCCGCCACGGGCGCCGGGAGATCGATGCGACGCCCGTCGACCTCCACGCCCCACGCGGGCGCGCCCTTCGCCAGGCGCATCCCGACCTCCGGCAGCGAGATCCGTGATGCCGTCCCCAGCAGCTTCTGAGCGAAGTCGTCGAGCCCCACGCGGAATCGACGAGCCCCCGCCGGCGCCGCCCAGGTGTGACCCGGGTGGTAGAAGGCTCCTTCCGGCAAATGGAACCACCCGCTCAGCACCTGCCGCTGCGCGGCCCGCACGCGGCTGGGGGCCAGGAGCGGCGCGCCGTTCAGATATCGCCAGAACAGCGGGAGCACCGCGAGAAAGACGAGGACCACCACGTACTCGGCGCCCTTCGTCGCGAACGGATCGTGTACGACCGGATTCATGGCACTGCCTCTCCCTTCTGGCTCACGCCGCGGCGCGCGGCGCGGCGACGGGCGGCGCGTCCGCATCCATCGCCCATGTCGGAGGCATGCTGAGCACGGGCATCCGGTAGATCACCCACCGGAAGACCCAGATCTCGGCCAGGACCACACCCAGCGTGACGACGACTTCGTAGACCGTGGGGATGTAGCGAACCGGGATGTCCCACTGGAAGCCGATGATCGTCACGTTGAGTCGATTCAGCAGAATCCCCACGAGCGTGAGCGCCGCGCCGACCTTGCAAAGGGTCTGGCTGCGCCAGCGCACGGCTTCCGTGAAGACCGCCAGTGGAACGAGCACGAAGGCGACCATCTCGACCAGGTACCACTGCCCCATCGGCGTCGTCAGCAAGCCGAATTTCTGGCCATGGACGATATCGAGAACCTTGAGGAAGACGTACGCGAACATCGTGCCGGCGCAGATCTTGGAAAGCCCGAGCACGATGTCGTCGTGGCGGGCGCGGTGATCCTCGCTGATCCGATTGCGGAACACGCGCTGGCTGATCGTTCCCTCGAAGATCACGAGGGACAGCCCCGCGAACACGCTGGATACGAAGAAGTAGAGGGGGATGAACTCGGAGTACCAGAGCGGGTGGATCTTCCCCTTCGCCATCAGGTAGAGGGCGCCCAAGCCCGACTGATGGAGCATCGAGAGCGTCACGCCGAAGATGACCGCGCCCAGGGTGAGCGCGGACAGGGCGCGGCGGGCGCGACGCAGGCCAAGCCACTCCGCCACGGCCGGCGAGAATTCGACGAACGCCGCGATCATGTACAGCATGAAGTGCCACGCCACCAGGAAGAGAACCGAGCTGACGCCGAACGAATTGCCGATGATCGGGTTGACCACCTTCCAGGGCCGGCCCAGATCGAAGAGCAGGGCTCCGGCGTAGAACACGTAGGCCAGGAAGCCGTTCAGCACCGTGACGCGTACGATGGAGTGGTACCGCTCCTGTCGGAGGATGTAGACAAGGAACGTGAGGACGTACGCGCCCCCCGCGAACGCAACGCCGGTGACGACGTCGAATCCGATCCACAGTCCCCAGGGGACGTCCTGCGAGAGATTGGTGACGGAGGAGAGCCCCTTCGTGAATCGAATGGCGAGAATCACCGCGGCCGCGACGATGATCGGGGCCGAGATGAGATTGAACGCCGTGAGCAGCGGACCCTTTGGTTTCAACTCCGAGACCAGAAACCGCCAGAGACCCCGGGCGCCGACGGCCCGGGCGGTGGAAGCGAATCCAGCCTGGTTCATGACCGCACCTCCTCGTCCTCGACGGCGGGCGGGATCGCCGCGGCGGACGCGGCCTCCCCGTTCTCGTCACGGCGGGCGGCCTTGGCCATGCCCAGCATGAGCGCCGGCCCAAGCGTCAGCACCATGGGGACGCTGTAGAGGAACGACGCGGTCAGGCTCGGATAGGACGTCTCCCCGACGTCGGTCGGGAATCCAAGCTCCTCGAACGGCACGCCCGCCAGATAGAGCCACGACGTCCCTCCGACCTCACGCTCTCCATAGATGTGATCCACGTAGCGGTCCGGAGCGTTCGCGATCCGCTTGTGCGCGATCCGAAGCAGGTCGTCGCGCCTGCCGAAGGTGAGGGCCTCCTCGGGGCAATTCTCCACGCACGCCGGAGGCGCGCCCTCGCGGAGACGGTCGGCGCAAAGGACGCACTTGCGAATGCGCGGGTTCGCGCTGCTGTACTCGAATTTCGGCCCGCTGAACGGGCAGGACACCATGCAGAAGCGGCATCCCATGCACTTGTCTTCCCGCCAAACCACGGGCCCGTCGTCGGTCTTCTTCATCGCGGTCGTGAGGCACGCGGAGGCGCACGCGGGCTCCAGGCAGTGCATGCACTGGCGTTTGACGAAGACCTCCCCTTTCGACGTCTCGAACCCGCGGACCGCCGTCCACTGATCGGTGGTGGGGCGGGTCACGGCTTCGGGATCCTCGGGCTCCGGGAGGCCGTTCGCCTCCGCGCACGCGTACGTGCACGAGTTACACCCGGCGCAGCGCGTCGTGTCCACCAGGACACCGTATGGCGCCGTACCCGTCTCGGTCTCCGCCGCCTTCCCGGTTCGCGGGAGGGTCAGCGTGGCTCCGGCCAGGCCCAGCGTCTTGAGAAAACCCCTGCGGTTCATCGTTCCCCCGCCTCGCTATCGGACGGCCTCGTCCGGCGACGGAAAGAGATCCCGACGCAGGGCGTGCCAGTCGCCTTCGCTCAAGAGGTCTCCGAAGTTCTCCAGCCAATTGCCGCCGTCGTTCGCGACGCGCCCCAGCGCGGGCGCGAGCACCGCGTTCAGGCGCATTCCCGAGACTTCCTGCCAGGCGTCGGCCAGAGGGCCCCCGATGAGATTGCGAATGCTCTCGGTCAAACGCGACGGGCGGATCTTCAGGATCCAATCCGACGGCCGCGCCCGACCGGCGTCGCCCCCGTCCACCGCCTCGCGATTCCGATTCACCGCGAGGATTTCTCCATCGATCGGCATGACCTGGGTCAGGCGACGGTTCCGACCCGAGACAAGCGTCCAGGCGGGCTCACCCTGTCGGAGCCTGGCGCCCTCCTCGGGCGTCTCGATGCCGGAACGGGCGCCGGCGAAGTGGGATGCGAAGTCCGACGGGCCGACGGTTGCCACGCCGTCGGAATCGAGCCGCACCCAAACGTGACCGGGATGAAGGTACGTGCCCAGGATGGAAGGAGCGGCGACATCGGTGGTCGGGAGGGCGAGGGACGCCGCTTGCGGCGCGGGAACCCCGCTCGTGGCGGCGTCTTCCCTTCGGGCGAAGATCCACGCCGCCACGATGAACACCGTGAAGGTAAGGAACGCGAGGATCGCAACCATGGTGACACCCCCTTCCGCCGAGCGAGCGTGGATGCTCGCGTCCTCTCGCTACGGCAAGACGAGTGCCAGCGATGCCGCGGCAGGAATCACGGGAGGGCGAACCGTGGATCGAATCAAGGGTTGCGGCGAAAACGGAGACACCGAATGTGGAAGACGGCGACACGACGAACGGAGCGCCGTGTGGAATTCTTCAGCAGCGCCATCGTCGCCGCCGCCCGGTGCGTGGGCGCAACGGGCCTGTGCGCGCGGCGTTAGGACACCGTAGAGATTTTCAGCGGAGGTGTTGCGATGCTCAACAGCGCGGCGAGGTCACCGTAGCGAAAACCGACGATCCCCTTCCGTCGCACGTCATGCCTTGGGGGCGGACTTTCTCTTTCGCCGGATCTGTCGGCCGACCTCGAGCGCCGCGGCGCGGTCGGCATGGGCCCCGACGCTGGTCGTATCGGGCGAGACCTCGCGACCGACGTCGATCTTGAAGAGGCTGGCGGCGTTCTTCCACATGATCTTCTCCTCCGCCTCGTCGGATAACCCCAGGCCGCGCACGAAAGGAATGTAGGTCCGCATCCGGCAGATGGGCCAGTCGGTGCCGTAGAGGAGGTACTTCGGCTCCCCCGCATAGAGGATCATGTCCTTCACCTGCTCCAGCATGAACTTCCGGAACCGGGACGTGAAATCACCGAGCACCAATCCCGAGATGTCCGCGTAGACGTTCTTGTTCTTGTACACGACTTCCATGCAGTCGCGAATCCACGGATTTCCGATGTGGCAGATGACGATCTTCAGCTGTGGGTTGTCCACGGCCACGTCATCGATGTTCAGGGGATGGGAGAAGCGAACCTTCCCCTTCGGATTGAACGTGTCGCCGGTGTGGATCATGACCGGCACGTCGAATTCCATGGCGAGGTCGTAGATGACCTGGCACCGTTTGTCGTACGGGTAGAACGGCTCGTACCCCGGGTAGAGCTTCAAGCCTTTCACCGCGCCCGAACGCAGGTAGTCGGCGATCTCACGGAGATCCCGCTCCTTGTAGTCCAGGTAGCTGATCCCGGCGACGACGTGGATGGACGGGTCCGACGCGGTGGCCTCCACCACGTCGCGAACGGACGGCCGGTGCTCGTTGACCTTGTAGGAGGTCAGCACGCACGCGTGGTCGACCTTGCTGAACGCCATCGACTCCTTCAGTTCCGCCAACGCGGCGGCGACCGTCACGGTTCGGGTCTCGTCGTAGTTGTTCAAATGCGTGTGGACGTCGATGATCATGGGCGTCTCCGTGCCATGCCGTGTGGGGTCGCGATTACAGGCGCCGGGCGCCGTGGTCGAGCAGCGTCCTCGCGGCCATGGAGCCGGGGGCGCAGGTCAGCCCGCCGCCGGGGTGGCTACCGCTGCCGCAGAGAATCAGCCCGCGCACCGGTGTCTCGTATCGGCAGCATCCGGGCGCCGGGCGGATCATCCGCTGGTCCAGTCCGTGATCGATGTGATGGATGTTCCCCCCTGTCATCCCGTATCGGGCCTCGAGGTCGACCGGACTCGACACGTGCAGCCCCGCGATCCGGCCCGAGAGACCGGACACGTGCTCCTCCAATAGTCCGATGACCCGTTTCGCCAGGAGATCCTTCGCGGCGGCGTTCCAGCCCCCGTCCAGATCATACGGCACGAAGTGGGCCAGAACCGACACCACCGAATCGCCCGCGGGCGCGAGGTCGGCGTCGACTTCGGTCGGAACGTGCACGTCGAGTGCCGGCCGCTCGGGCAGCGCGCGGTACTTCACGGGATCGAACGCACGCTCCAGGTCCTCGACGTCCCCGCACAGGCGCGCGAATTCCCAGGAGGCGTCGGCCGCTCCGCGGAATCGCACGGGACCGCGGACCGCCAGGAGCACCTGCGCGGTCGTGCCGCGGGTGCGGATCTTGGTTGTCTTGTGCTCCAGCGCCGAGGGGATGATTCCCGGGGGGAGGAGGCGGAGGAAGACCTGGCTGGGATCGCAGGAGGCCGCCACGACCCGTGCGCGAATTTCTTCGCCCGATTCCAGGACCACGCCCTCGGCGCCGCTCGTTCCCGCGAGAATGCGCGCGACCGGGGCCCCGACCTGGATCTCCGCGCCGTGGTGGCGCGCGGCGCGCTCCAGCGCCGCGATCAGCATGGGGCCGCCCTTCGTGACGGCGCGCCCGGAGCCTGCTTCGTCGAGGAGCAAATTGAAGTTGCTGCCCGGCGACCGCGGCCCGAGGAACGATCCCGCCACCGCCGGGAGCGCCAGCGCGGCCCGCAACGGCCCGGATGCGAACCACTCCGCGAGCCAGTCCTCCACGCACATGGGCGGCAGGCGAAGCAGTTCCATCATGTCGCGCTTTCCGAGCCGCCGGACGCCGATCGCGCGCGTGAGCGCCTCCCAGGCCGACATCGTTTCGATCTCGGTCAGGTCGATGGCGGGACGATCCAGGAAATCGCGAAGCACGGGCCGCAGACGGGCCAGAACGGCGCGGTACCCGTGGTATCGCGGGGCGTCGTCGGGAAGCGCGGTTTGGAGCGCGGCGACCGTTCGCCCCTCGTCCCCGTACAGCGGGATGGCGCCTCCGCCGGGAGTCAGCGCCAGGACGTCGGGACGTCCGGCGGTGGTGACCAGCCCATGCCGCGTCAGGTCGAGTGCGTCGACCACACGCTGCCGCACGCCGCTCGAATCGTGCAGGAGACCGGCGCTTCGGAATCCGGCGTGGAATTCCTCCGACGACGCCATCCCACCGATCCTGTCGCGGCGTTCCACGACCAGGACGCGCCGTCCTCGCTTCGCAATCAGCCCCGCGGCGGTCAGTCCGTTGTGCCCGGCTCCGATGATGACCGCGTCGAACGAGCGGCTCATGCGTCACCCGACCGTAGAAGCGTCTTCGCCGCCAGCTCCCCGGGCGCGCCCATGACGCCCCCGCCCGGATGGGTGCCGGACCCGCACGCCCAAAGCCGATCGATGGGCGTCCGATACCGCGACCAGCCCGCGGTGGGACGCAGGAAGAGCAATTGCTCCAGACTCAGCTCGCCGTGGAAGATGTTTCCCTCGGTGAGCCCGAAATCCTTCTCCAGATCCCAGGGTGTCAGCACCTGCTTGAAGAGGATCGAGCTCTTGAGGCCGGGGCAATACGCCTCCAGCGTGTCGAGGACGGCGTCGCCGAACGCGTCGCGTTGTTCGGGCCACCGCTCGGGGCCCTCCGTGATGTGGTAGGGCGCGTACTGAACGAAGATCGACACGATATGCTTCCCGGGCGGCGCCACGCTGGGATCGGTGAGCGTCGGAATCACGATGTTCATGTAGGGGCGCCGGGAGAACGCGCCGTACTTCGCGTCGTCGTACGCGCGTTCCATGTACTCGAAATCGGGCGAGATGGAGATGTCCCCGCGAATGTGCATCCCGTCCCCGGGCCGGGCGGTGAACTCCGGAACGCGGTCGACGGCCAGATTCACCTTGCCCGAACTTCCGCGGAGCTTGAACTTCCGCAGTTGGCTCACGAACGCGGGGTCGAGGTTTCGCTCTCCCACCAGCCCGAAGAAGGTGCGGTGCGGGTCGAGCGACGACACCACGACCTTCGCCCCGATCTCCGTTCCGTTCTCGAGCACCACGCCCGTTGTCCGGCCGTCCGTGAGTCGAAGCGCCTGCACCGGCGCCTCCGTGACGACTTCCGCCCCGTGGGCGATCGCGGACGACGCCAACGCTTCGCTGACGGCGCCGGTTCCCCCCTTCGCGAATCCCCAGGCGCGGTAGGCGCCGTCGATCTCGCCCATGTAGTGATGGAGGAGGACGTACGCGGTGCCCGGAGAGCGAACCCCGAGAAACGTTCCGATGATGCCGCTGGCCGACATCGGTGTCTTCAGATGCTCGCTCTCGAACCAGAGGTCCAGGAAGTCCGCGGCGCTCATGGTCATCAGCTTCGTGTTCAGGAAGCGAAGGTCCCGGTCGGTGCCACGAAGAAGCGACCCGATCGCTCCCAACTGAAGCAGGTCGGACGGCGCGAACGATGTGGGGTCGGGCGGCGGACGATCGATGATGTGCTTCGCGAAGTGAGCCAACCGCGACATCGTGAGCCCGAATTCCGGGTAGACGTCGGCGTCCTTGGGACTGAAGGCGGCGATCTCCCGGCGCGTCCGCTCGGGATCGGCCCAGCGGGCCAGCGATCGCCCGTCCGGAAACGGCGTGAACGTCGACTCGAGCGGGATGATCTCGAGTCCGTGGCGGGCCAGCTCGAGCTCGCGAATGATCTGCGGCCGGAAGAGGCTCACGATGTAGGAGCACACCGAGAACGTGAATCCGGGATGGAGCTCCTCGCTGACCGCGGCGCCGCCGACGACGTGGCGGCGTTCGAGGACCAGGACCTTGCGCCCCGCCTTCGCCAGATAGGCGGCGCACGTGAGGCCGTTGTGCCCGCCCCCGACGACGATGACGTCGTAGGTGCTCTTCGCGGGCGTTCCGGCGGCGGCGGCCATCTATGCCCGCTTCCGTTCCGGATTGAAGAAGGGTGTCTCGGTGACGACGGCGGTGACGCGGTGACGCTGGAACTCCACGGTGACTTCCATCCGGAGCGCGGTGCCCGGCGCGGCGTAGGCCGCTTCCACCGTGGCGAGGGCGAGATTCTGCTTCAGCGTCGGCGACCACGCGCCGCTGGTGGCCTGACCCACCTGGCGGCCCCCCGTGTCGTACACGGGTACGGCCGTGCGCCACGCGGCGCTCGGCACCTGCGGCGGCAGCCCGACTTTGGCGAACAGCGCTTCGTGCTCGTCCCAGTCGATCACCAGCCCCACCTTGGCCCATCGGGATCCGCGCGCCTTCTCCAACCGCAGCGCCTCCTGCCCGACGAACGGCTCCCGCTCCAGGTTCACGGTCCAGCCGAGCCCGATCTCGTAGGGAGTCGATTTGCGCGATTCGACGACGCAGCGGTGCGCGCTGAAGTAGTCGACCCCGTTCAGGATGAAGCCCGCCTCGATGCGCGATACGTCCATGGCGTCGAGCCCCACCGGCGTGATTCGGTGCGCCTCCCCGACTTCCATGAGGGCGTCCCAAACCGGAAGCGCGTGATCCCGGTGGATCCAGATCTCGTACCCCAGATCCCCCGTATACCCCGTTCGGGATAGGCGGACGTCGATGCCGCGCAACGTCGCCGCGGTGACGCCGAAGAACTTCAAGGCGTCGAGATCGGCGTCGGTGGCGTCGCGCAGGATGTCGCGCGAGCGGGGACCCTGCAGGGAGAGCGTGGCGATGCGCTCGCTGACGTCCTCGATCGTGACGCGGAACCGGCCGGCCTGGCGGCTGAGCCACGCGAGCGCCGGTTCCGCCGAGGTGACGCGAAAGTCCTGCTCCGCGAATCGCGAGACGGTCCCGTCGTCCAGCACCTTGCCGTGATCGTCGCACCAGCAGAGATACGTGACGCGGCCGATCTTGAGCTTCCGAATGTCCCGAACCATCACCCGGGATAGAAACGCCGCCGCGTCGGGCCCTGAGACGTCGTACTTGAAGAGCGGCGAGACGTCGATCAGGGCCGCTGCGTGGCGGATGGCGAAGTACTCGGGCTCGTGGTGCGTGTCATAGGAACGGACGGCATGATGCCCTGCCCATTCCTTCCAGAAAAGGCTGGTGCATAGAACGGAAGTCCGCGGGTGGAACGGCGTCGCGATCGACATGAGCGGACTAGTTTGCCACAGATCGTTCGCTAGAAATACCAGTTCAATCCGACGGTCGCATTCACGAAGTCGAGCGAAACGTCGTCGTCGATCTTGCCGTAGCCGTAGCCGATTTCCGGGCCCAGCGCGAATTTGCGCGTGAGACGCCACTCATACCCCGCGCCGAGCAGGAAGCCGAACCCGTTGTCCGATGCGCTCGTCTTGATCGTACCGGTATCGATCTCGACCTCGATCGAGCTGGCGCCGATCCCACCTCGGACGAAGAACCCCGCACCACCGGGATAGAAGGTGACCGTCGGCCCCCCGACGCTGAAGGTCCACGTGACGCCGTTCACTTCCTTGGTCCAGACGTCACCCTCGAGGCCGATCGCCCACTGGGGGTCGAAGGCGTAGCCGATTCGACCGCTGCCGCCGAATCCGGACTCGCGATCGGACTCGAGGTCCAACACCGTGACGCCGGCCGAGCCGCCGCCGAGGCTGAAGCCGAGTAGGATGCCATCGCGTTCGTGCGGCCATTGGCCGGCCGTGGCAAGGGCGGGAAGGGCGAGCACGAGGACGAGGACGACGGCGGAACACAGGACGGACGCACGCGCGGACATCGGAGCCTCCATGAGTTTGGATGAAGAGGATCCCGCCCGAACCGAGAGGGCGGGCTGCCGGCGAGTACCTTAGCGGATTCCCCACTCAGGGCAAGCACCCCCAAGGGACCATGGCAGGGGGGATACGGGGGCCCGTGGGCATCCATCCGCCAAAGGGGCGGAGGGGG
>QJVW01000156.1 GCA_003235575.1 Candidatus Eiseniibacteriota bacterium
CGGAGCGACGGCGTCTCACCGAACGCCCGCAGGCGAAGTCCGAACGGCGTGCGCCAGTGGAGCCACGCCCCTAGCGCGATCAGGAACGGCACTGCCAGCAGCCAGGGATTCGCGATCAGATCCTCCGCGTACGTCCCGTCGAAAACCGTTCCCCGGATCAGCCCCGGCTGCGGCACATCGGTCATCAGCGCATGGGGTCCTTGTCGCATCAGGAGCCCCAGCGCCCCGACGGCCGCCAGGCTCGCGGCGAACGACCCGACCGCGGGATCGGCGCGCACCAGGCGGAGCGCCGCGCCGGTCAGCAGCGCGTAGAGCAGCACCGCGCCCGCGGCGATGCCCGACGCCGCCAGGTAGGAGCCCGTGGCGTCGAACCCGGCGATGAGTCCGATCATGGCGGAGGCGATGGCGCCTTCGACGCCCAGCCCCGATGCGCCGGCTCGCTCCCAGTAGAGGCAGGAAACCACGGCGAGCGCGAGGGCGCCCCACTCGAGGGGAAAGCGGAGAAACGGGATCCAGTCCACGGGCGCGGACCTCAGCGCCTCTCGGACAGCAGCGCGCGAATCTTCGTCTTCAGGAGATCGATCGCGACGACGTTGTAGCCGCCTTCCGGGATGACGAGATCGGCGTATCGCTTGGAGGGCTCCACGAATTGCAGGTGCATCGGACGCACGCTGGACTCGTACTGCCGGATGATGGAGTCGAGCGTTCGGCCGCGCTCCGTGAGGTCGCGCTTCAGCCGCCGGATGAACCGGACGTCGGGGTCGGCGTCGACGTGGATCTTGATGTCCATCATCTGGCGAAGCGCCGGGTCTTCCAGGATCAGCAGCCCGTCCAGGATGACGATCGGCCGCGCCGTCGTCCGCTTCGCCTCCGGCAATCGGGTGTGCGTCCGCATGTCGTAGACGGGCACCTCGATCGTTCCGCCCTCGAGGATCGTTCCGACGTGCCGCCGAAGCAATTCCCGATCAAAGGCGTCGGGGTGATCGAAGTTGCGATTTTCCCGCTCCCCCAGCGGAATGTTCTGCAAGTCGTGGTAGTAGGAATCCTGTTCGATCAGGAGGACCTTGTCGTGGCCCAGGTCCTCGGCGATCGATTGCGCGACGAGGGTCTTGCCCGCCCCGGTTCCGCCGGCGATTCCGATGAGAATGCCGCGCCCCTTTCCGGGCATCGGCTAGGCGACCTCTTGCGGGGCAGCCGTATCCGGAGCGGCTTCGGCCGCGGTGAGCGCGGCGATGTAGGGGAGGTGGCGGAACCGCTCGGCGAAGTCGAGGCCGTAGCCGACCAGGAACCGGTCGGGGACCTGGAAGCCGACGTAGTCGAGCGGAACCGGTCGCTCCCGACGGTCCACCTTGTCGAGGAGGGCCGCGATGCGCAGCGACCGGGGCCCCCGCGCCAGGAGGGCGGCGCGCAGGAAATGGAGCGTGTGCCCGCTGTCCACGATGTCCTCGACCAGGATGACGTCACGGCCGGCGATCTCCCGCTCCAGATCCTTGATCAGCCTGGGCTCGCGGTTCGACGTCGAGGAGGCGCCGTAGGAGGAAACGCTGACGAAGTCGATTTCGTGGGGAATGGCGATGGCCTTCATGAGGTCCGCTACGAAGCAGATACAGCCGTTCAGGACTCCGACGAGGAGGGGCCGGCTCGACGGGTAGTCCCGCGCGATCTGACTTCCCAACTCGCAGACGCGTCGGTGGATATCTGCCGATGCGATCAAGACTTCCATGGGCGCGCCGCCTCCGTTTGTCGTTGGGCGGACTCTAGCACCCCCCCCGACGGGGTGTCAATTCGGGCGCAAGTTCGCGCCACCAATGCCGATATATGAAGCGATCGTGGTCAACATCCGGCGCAACCAGGGAGGACGGGCGTGGCATCGAAAACGGGTGTGGAGCGCCGGGCCGGCCAGCGTCGCCGGACCGATCGGCGGGCGGCCGGCAGGATCGAGAAGCGAATGTTCTATCTCCTGTGGGGCGTCGGAGTTCTCAATTTCACGGACGCCGCCCAGACGATCTACCTGCTGAACGTGAAGTTGATGGTCGAGGCCAACCGCTTCATGGCGTTCCTCCTCGACCACTCGCCGTACGTCTTCTGGATGTACAAGACACTCGTCCCGACCCTCGGCTGCGTCCTGCTCTGGCGGTTCCGCAAGAAGGTGCGGTGGCTCCCCGGCGCGGTGATCACGGTGTTCGCCGTCTACCTCACCGTCGTGCTGCGCAGCTTCCTCTACATGGTCCTGCCGGCGGCGCCGGCGGTCTAGCCCGGGGCGCCAGCCATGGGAGACCAATACGTCCGATTGATCCCGCCGCAAGGCGAGGGCGCGGCCGCGCCCTGGAAGGTCCACGTGACCCGCGAGGACGTCGGGTACTTCTTCATCAATTCCTTCCTCCTGTCGCGCATCGACGCCGACATGCCATCCGGCACGACGGAGTACGACGAGGACGTCAACGTCTACACCGCCTCGCTGCTGGCGGGCGTCGTGACGGGCCGCGAGGATCTACTGCGCGCGGACCTCGTGTCCCACCGGGATACGGACGTCTTCGCGCGCGTCGAAGCGACCAAGGACCAGCGCCACCGGTACCGCGTCTACAAGGCGAACGCGGACTATCTCTACGTTTCGCTCGGCGTCTTCAGCGGCGGGCAGGAAGCCGCCGCGTCGAGCGACGACTTCGAGGAGCGCCAGCAGGTCCTGACGGGCCGCGGCATGTCCTACTATCACTTCGCGGCCGCCTACGCCGAGCGTCTCTACGGCTCCCGCGCCGGCGTTTCCGAGGTGATGGGCAAACTCTCGCGGAATTTCGAGGCCTACACGAAGATCATGGCCTGGATGAGCGGCGAGTACCTCCACCTGCTGAAGCGGATCAGCGCCGGCGAGGTCTATCACCTGAGCCGCGACGCGCAGACCCGGTTCGAGTCCGAGCACCGGACGCACGTTTGGAACGAATTGCTGGAGTCCTACGTCGACTGGCAGCGAACGCACGCTCAGGAGGCGCGCCGCCGACTCCACCGCGCCGCGCGCGCGCTTCGAAAGATCGACCCCGAGTTCTCGTTTCGCTCGTTCCGCGAGCGCTGGAACGATCGTTCGGAGTCGTGACGCCGCGCGGGTTTGACGCCCGTGCCGCCGGTCGCGTAGGCTCGCCGCGCATGCATCCCTCTCCGCTTCGAATCGGCCTTCTCGGCTGCGGTGTCGTGGGCAGCGGCCTCGTCGGCCTTCTCGGCTCCCGCGAGCGCGCGGTGACCGATGCGGCCGGTGGTCCGCTTCGCCTGAGCCGCATCGCGGTGCGCCACCCCTCCAAGCAACGCGATGTCGATCTGACGGGCGTCGCGATCGGCGACGATCCCGTGGCGGTGGCCGACGCCGAGGACGTCGACATCCTGATCGAACTGATGGGTGGGCTCGAGGAGCCGCTGGCCGCCGTCCGCCGGGCCCTGGAGCGCGGCATCCCCGTGATCACCGCCAACAAGCACCTCATGTCCGCCCATGGACCCGAGCTCGAGGCGCTCGCGGTGGCGAAGGGCGTGGCCCTCCGGCACGAGGCCTCGGTCGGCGCCGTCATCCCCGTCCTCCAGTCGCTCGACCAGGGACTCCGCACCGAGCGCTGCTCGCTCCTGGTCGGCATCCTGAACGGGACCACGAATTTCATTCTCTCGACGATGGAGCGCGAGGGGCGCGATTTCTCCGAGGCGCTCGACGCCGCCCGAACGCTGGGGTTCGCGGAGGCCGATCCGTCGCTCGATCTCTCCGGCGCCGACACGGCCCAGAAGATGACCCTCCTCGCGCGGCGGGCGTTTCGGACGGATGTGCCCCACGGCTCCATCCCGACGGAAGGCATCGTCGGGATGGAGCCCGAGGATCTTCGCGACGCCGAACGATTCGGGTACGTCGTGAAGCTCCTGGGCATCGGGCAGCGTCTCCCCGAGGGCCTCGATCTGCGCGTCCACCCAGCCTTCATCCCCAAGCGCTATCTCCTGGCGGCGGTGCGTGACGAGTACAACGCGGTCTATCTCCGCGGGGACGCGGCCGGTTCGATGCTGCTCTACGGCAAGGGGGCGGGGGCGCTTCCCACCGCCCAGGCCGTGCTGGGCGATCTGATCGCCGTCGCCCGCGAGCGGCGGCTGTGCGCGGCCAACGGAACGCCGCCGCCCGCGGCGTCCGCCCCGGGCATGCCCCACCGCGAGCCGGAGGCGCGGCTGGCGCTCGACGACGTGCGCACGAAGGTCTATCTGCGTCTCACCGTGCAGGACCAGGCGGGCGTGCTGGCGCAGATCACGCAGCGCCTCGGCGCCGCGGGCGTCAGCGTGGCGCAGATGTTCCAGGAACCGTTCGTGCGCGGCGAGGCCTCCATCACGCTCCTCACGCACGAGGCGCGGGATCGGGACGTCCGGGATGCGGTCGCCGCGATCGCCGCGCTTCCCGCGGTGCGCCGCGCGCCGCGATCGATCCGGATCTTCGACCGGTGACCGGCGCGAGGCCCTGGCAAGGCATCTGCCGCGAATTTCGCGACATCCTCCCTCCGGTCCCCGATGCCGCCGTCGTGACGCTCCTCGAGGGGAACACGCCGCTCGTGCCCGCGCCGCGGCTTGCCGCGCGGATCGCCCCGGGGCTGGAACTCCATCTCAAGATCGAGGGCCAGAACCCCACCGGATCGTTCAAGGATCGGGGGATGACGGTGGCGGTGTCGCGGGCCGTGGCCGGCGGCGCCAAGGCCGTGATCTGTGCGTCCACGGGCAACACCTCCGCCTCCGCGGCGGCGTACGCCGCGCGCGCGGGGCTGCGCTGCGCCGTGGTCATTCCCGAGGGGCAGATCGCGCTCGGCAAACTCGCGCAGGCGATGGTGCACGGCGCGCGCGTGGTGGCGGTGCGCGGCAATTTCGATCGCGCGTTGGAGCTGGTGCGCACGCTGGCCGAGGACGGCACGGCGGTCGTGGTCAATTCCATCAACCCGGACCGGATCGAGGGGCAGAAGACGATCGCCTGGGAAATCGCGGACGCGCTGGGCAGGGTTCCGGACCTCCACGCGCTCCCGGTCGGGAACGCCGGAAACATCACGGCCGCGTGGAAGGGATGGACCGAACGCGACCGCGCCACGGGCGGCGGCACGCCGCGCATGATGGGGTTCCAGGCGGCCGGGGCGGCCCCGATCGTCCACGGGGCGCGCGTGGAGGACCCGAAGACGATCGCCACGGCCATCAAGATCGGCAATCCCGCCTCGTGGCGCGGCGCGCTCGAGGCGCGTGACGCCTCGGGAGGGGTGATCGACGCGGTGAGCGACGACGAGATCGTCGCGGCCTACCGAATGCTCGCCTCCCTGGAGGGCGTGTTCGTCGAGCCGGCGTCGGCGGCCGGATTGGCCGGGCTTCTGAAACTCGGAGCGAGCGGGGGCCTGAACGGCGCCGCGGTCGCGGTCGCGACGGTGACCGGTCACGGCTTGAAGGACCCGGAGCGGGCGGTCCAGGTCTCCGGGGCGTTCGAGACCGTGGACGCCGACCTCGACGCGTTGCGGCGGGCGGTCCTGGCGTGATGAGGGGGGGGATGCGGCGCTGGCGCGCCACGGCGCCCGGCTCGACGTCGAATCTCGGCCCCGGCTTCGATTGTCTCGGCATGGCGTTCGCCCTGCCGCTCACCGTGACCGCGGAGCGGATCGACGGCGGCTTCCACATCGCCCGGCGCGGCGAGGGCGCCGATTTGGCGCTCGATCCGCACCGCGATCCGGTGCTCCACGCGTTTCGACACCTCTGCCGCAAGGCCGGCCGGCCGGTGCCCACCGTGGCGCTCACGATCCGTTCGTCGATCCCGGTGGCGCGCGGACTGGGGAGCAGCGCCGCGGCGATCGTCGCCGGGCTCACGCTCGCCAACCACTGGCTCGGGGGCCGCTACTCCGGCGCCGCGCTCCTTCAAGAGGCCGTATGGCTCGAGGGCCACCCCGACAATGTCGCTCCGGCGCTCCGCGGCGGGCTCATCGCGTCGTTCTCCCGCCGGGACGGGGAGACCGAGGCGCTGTCGCTCCCCGTTCCGCGCGGCATCGGCTTCACGCTGGTCGTCCCTGAGATTCGCGTGAGCACCGCGAAAGCCCGCGCGCTCCTCCCGCGGACGGTGACGCTTCGCGACGCCGCCGCCAACACGGCGCGCGCGATCGCGCTCGTCACCCTGCTCGCGCAGCGGCGGTTCGATCTCCTGGCCGATGCGCTCGAGGATGTGTACCATGTGCCTCACCGTGCGCGGCTCATTCCGGGATTCGACGCGGTGGTGGCCGCGGGGCGGCGCGCGGGAGCCTTCGGTGTCACGATCAGCGGGAGCGGCCCCACGCTCCTGGCGATCCACCCGCCCCGCGCCGGCGCGCGCGTGGCCGCCTCCATGATCCGCGCGTTCGCGCGCGCCGGGATTCCATCCCGCGCGATACGAGGTCGGATCGACAGGCGCGGGGCCTTCGCGCGCACGCTTCAGGAAAGCCGGAACCGCTGACATGGGTCTCGTGGTTCAAAAGTACGGAGGAACGTCGGTCGGCTCGCCGGAACGGATTTGCGGCGTTGCGGATCGCATCGTGCGCACCCGTCGGTCGGGACACGACCTCGTCGTCGTCGTGTCGGCGATGGGCGATTCCACGGATGATCTGGTGGATCTCGCGCGTAGGGTATCCAGCGAGGATCACCCCCGCGAGATGGACATGCTCCTGACGGCCGGGGAGCGCATCTCGATGGCGCTGGTGTCGATGGCCGTCAACGACCGCGGCCAGCAGGCCGTGTCGTTCACCGGCTCCCAGAGCGGGATCGTGACCGACACGTCGCACACGCGCGCGAAGATCCTGGAAATCCGCGCCGACCGCATCCGGGAGGAGCTGGCCAAGGGAAGGATCGTGATCGTCGCCGGCTTCCAGGGCGTGAGCAAGGAGCGCGAGGTGACGACGCTGGGCCGCGGCGGATCGGACACCACGGCCGTCGCGTTGGCCGCGGCGCTCCAAGCGACGGCGTGCGAGATCTACACCGACGTCGACGGCGTCTATACGGCGGATCCTCGCGTGGTGCCGGAGGCCCGCAAGCTGGCCGACCTCTCGTACGACGAAATGCTCGAAATGGCGTCGCTGGGGGCGAAGGTGCTCCACAACCGGTCGGTCGAGCTCGCCCGCCGGTACGGCGTGCCGTTGCACGTACTATCGAGTTTCCACGGAAACGAAGGCACGAGAATCCGAAAGGGTGTGACCATGGAACAGGTCGTCATTCGAGGCATTGCCCACGACCCGGACGTCGCGAAGATCGCGCTGCTGGGGGTGCCGGATCGCCCGGGCGTCGCCTCGGAGATCTTTCAGGCGGTCGGGGGCCGCGGCGTCAACGTGCGGATGATCGTGCAGGCCAGCGCGGAAGGCGGCAAGAACGACGTCACGTTCGCCGTCGGCACGCACGACGTCAAGATCGTGCTTCCCGTGGTCGAGGCGGCGCGCGCCACGCTCGGCGCCCGGGCGTTTCTGTACGACCCGGACGTCGCGATCCTCTCGGTCGTCGGGGAGGGACTGGCCACCTCGGCGGGCACCGCGGGCACCGTCTTCCGCGTGCTGGCCGAGGCGGACGTGAACATCGAGCTGATCAGCACGTCGTCGATCACGATCACCTGCATGGTGCGGCAGTCGGACGTCGAACGCGCCGTTCGCGCGCTGCATCAGGCGCTGCAACTCGAACAGGGCCCCTAGCGGCCTCGCGGCCGGCACCCCGACCTGCCATGGAATGGCGCGAACAGCCTTCCGTCCTCCGCCGCGGGGCGGCCCCCGCGGACGGGCGCACCGTCGGGATCGCCATCGCCATCGCGTGCCTGGTGCACCTGATCCTCGTTCCCGTGGCTCTCTACAAGACGCGCCCCGCGCGCGAAATCGCGCTGCCGGCCAGTTCCGGCGCCCGGCCGTCGCGCACCAAGCTGGTTCGCCTGTCGCCGCTGCGGTCGTTTCCCGCGCCCGAAGCGGCCCAGGCCCCCGCGAAGGCGCGCCCGAAGCCGGCGCTCTTGAAGCGCTACACGTCCGGCGCGAAGATCGCGATCCGGGAGGAGCGCGCGCCCGCGAAGAAGGGGAAGGGGGACGAGACGAAGGTCAGCCCCAAGACGGTGGCCGCCGCCCCCGCGGCGGATCTCGTCCCGCGGTGGTTCTCGAGCGACTCCTCGCGCGTGACCAGCGCGCAGACCGACGGCGACTTTCGGTTCGCCTACTATTTGTCGACGCTTCGGAACAAGATCGGATCGCGCTGGGTTCCTCCGCAGGGAGTCGACGCGAGGAACCGGCCGATCAAGACCATTCTCTATTTCCGCGTGAAGCGCAGCGGCCAGATCGATCAGGCAAGGGTCGAGGCATCGTCGGGGTACGCGTTCTTCGACCAGACCGCCATGCGGGCGCTCCTCGCGGCGACGCCCCTCCCGCCGCTGCCGGCGGCGTTCCCGGACAACTATTTGGGGGTTCATTTTGGCTTTGAATACCAGCAATAGGACTCGCGCCATCGCCGCGCTCCTCGCGTTCGCCGTGCTGCTCGTACCGCGCGTCGGGGGGACGCAGACCGAAGTTCGCACCGGCGTCCAGGCATCGGGATCGATGAAGTCGCCCCTCCTCCTCTCCCAGTTCCGGGCCGGTTCCGGCGCGGCGCGCGGAGCCGACGAGGCGCGCGACGTCGTCCGTGGCGACTTCGAACTCTCCGGCATCTTCCACGTGCGGGACGTGCCGGCGCTCGAGGGAAAGCTGTCGCCGGACCCGTCGCTCCAGGGCGCCGTGCGCGTCGAAGGGCTCGTCACGAAGACCCAGACCGGGTTTCTCTTCACGGGGGAGGCGTTCGACCTCGGCACGGCCGAGTCGGTGTTTCGCCGGTCGTATCCGTACTATCCCGACGGCGCGCGCAGGACGCTCCATCGATTCTCCGACGACGTGATCGAGGCGCTGACCGGGGAGCGGGGCATTTGCGAGACGCAGGTCGCCTTCGTGCGGCAAATCGGCAAGGTGAAGGAAATCTGGGTCATGGACTACGACGGCCACGGCGCGCGGCAGATCACGCATGACCATAGCCTCGCCCTATCGCCCGCGTGGGCCCCCTGGGGGACCGAGATCGCCTTCACCACGTACAAGCGAGGCAACCCCGACCTCTACCTCTTCGATCTTCGCCGCGGGGCGTCCTACCCGTTCTCCACGCGGCCCGGGCTCAACACCTCGCCCTCGTACTCCCCGGACGGCAAGTGGATCGCCTGCACGCTGTCCCGCGACGGCAACGCCGAGGTCTATCTCGTGAGCCGCGACGCGCAGACGGCGAAGCGTCTGACGCGCAACCCCCGCATCGACTCGTCGCCGTGCTTCAGCCCCACGGGCCGCGAGATCGTCTTCACCTCGGATCGCTCGGGCTCGCCGCAGGTGTACGTGATGGACGCGGAGGGCGTGAACCAGCGGCTGTTGACGCTCGAGGGCCGGTACAACGATTCCCCCCAGTGGTCGCCGAAAGGGGATCAGATCGCCTACGCGGCGCGCCACGACGGCATCTTCGACATCGTGGTCATGGAGTCGAACGGGCGAAACCCGATTCAGATCACCTCCGACGCCGGCCACAACGAAAATCCCCGCTGGTCGGCCGACAGCCGAAAGGTCTATTTTTCCAGCAGCCGGACGGGATCGCGGCAGATTTACCTGATGAACGCCGACGGCTCGGACGTCGTGCAGTTGACGCGCGAGGGGGACAATTTCAACCCTGCCGCGGGGCCACGGCCCCGCCGGAGCGCGTCGACCGCCTCGCCGGGTTGACGCTTCCGGGGCCCTGTGCTACGTTGAATTTGACCCGAAGTCATTGTCCGACAACGCCCTGACCCAAATGGGGGAACCGATCATGCGCGCAACGCCACGGATGGCCACTCTCGCGAAGGCAAGCCTGCTTGCTTTGCTGGTCGTGGCCATGGGATGTGCCTCCCGCAAGCAGGTGACGACCGCCGAAGTCGAACCACCGCCGCCGCCGCCGCCCGCCCAGGAAGAGACCACGCCACCGCCGCCGCCGGCCACGACGGAGCCCGAAGTGCGGATCACGCTCACGGACGCGTTCTTCGAATTCGACGCATCCACGCTCACGGACGCCGCCAAGAGCGCCCTGGAGAACAACGCGAAGTGGCTCCAGCAGAACGAGGGGCAGAGCGTTGTGATCGAGGGGCACTGCGACGAGCGCGGCTCCGTGGAGTACAACCTGGCGCTCGGCGAGCGTCGCGCCAAGGCGGCGAAGGAATACCTCGTCTCCTACGGCATCTCCGCCTCGCGTCTGACGACGATCTCCTACGGCAAGGAGCGGCCCTTCGATCCGGGCCACGACGAGAACGCGTGGTCGCAGAACCGCCGGGCCCACTTCGTGGCGAAGTGACCAAAACGCATCGCAAGCAACGCGCCGCTTCGGCGCTCGGCCGATACACCGTCGCGGGGGCGCTCACCGCGCTCCTCGCGACGGGCGCGTTCGGCTGCGCGCCCAGCGGTTACTACCGGTCGAGCCAGTCATCGCTCGACAGCCTGCTCACCTCGCAGGCGGAACTGCTGCGCCGCGTGAACCGCCTCGATGCGAAGGTCGAGACGACGCAGGAGTCGATCCGGGCGACGCGCGCGAGCAGCGAATCCCAGATGAGCGACCTCTCCAATCGGATCGACGTCATCGAGGGGAAGCTCGACGAGTCGGGCGAGCGGTTCCGGGCCGTCTCGATGAAGATCGACAACGTGAAGGAGCGCCTGACGCGCGCGGATAGTCTCCGCATGGCGGGAGGCGGTCTGATGGGAGCGGATTCCACCGCGATCCTCGATCCCGAGGCGGCGTACCAGGCGGCCTACGCGGATCTCGCGGCCGGGCGGTACGATCTCGCCCATCAAGCCTTTTCCGAGTACCTCAGGCACTATCCCAACACGGAAGTCTCGGACAACGCCCAGTACTGGATCGGCGAGTGCCTCTACGCGACCGGGGACTTCAACGGCGCGATCGCGGCGTACGCGCTGGTCTCGGAGAATTACCCCAAGGGCGACAAGGTGCCGGCGGCCCTGCTGAAGACGGGGTACGCGCTGGCGCGCCTGAACCGATCCGACGAGGCGAGGAAGTTCTTCGAGACCGTGACGGAGCGGTACCCGAAGAGCGCCGAAGCGAAGCTAGCCCGGGAGCGCCTAGGCTCCTAGCCGATGCCGGCGGTGGACTCCGGCGGCTTGCGGGCCGCCAATCGCAGGCTGTGCCCCCCGCGCGCGATCTTGGCATGCCAGGCGAGCGTGTTGAGTCCCAGGCGATCGGTGATCGTCTTCCCGAAGGGCAGGAACCACCACCCCACGATCGGATTGTGCGCCTCGCACGTATAGCCGCTGATCCCGGCCTGCTCCGCCAATCGGCCGAAGCGCCCCGGGGAAAGATCGTCCTCGAACCCGAAGATCCACTTCCCGCGCCGCTCCGCGATCCACTTTCCCACCCGAAACGGGACGTCGTGCGCGTTCGGAACGATGAGGACCAGCCATCCGCCGGGCCGCGTGACGCGCCACATCTCCCGAAGGAGCGCCACCTTCCCCTCGTCCGTGAAGTGCTCGATGACGCCGCCGTTCCAGACCACGTCGAAGGCGCCGTCCCTTATGCCCATGCGGAGCCCGTTCTGTCGGGAGCACGCGGTGGCGAGCCCCAGCTTTCGAAACTGACCCCGGGCGAAATCCAGCGCCTTGGCCGAAATGTCGACGAGCGTGATTCGGGCGCCCAGCCTGGCGAGGGCGGCGCTCGTGAGCCCCGAGCCGCATCCAACCTCACAGAACGTGCGTCCCGCCGGCGGGCCGACGCACGCCAGGAAATGCTGGAGGGTCGCCTGGTGGTCCGGGGCCGAGGGGTCGATGTTCTCGTAGACCTCGGTCACTCGGTCCCAGACTTCGACGAGATCCGCCTGTTGGTGGGGGCTGGTCGGGGGCATCGATCCTCTCGGAGGGCTGCGCACGGTTGCCGGCCGCCGCTCCGCGAACGGGGCGGCGCCGGGGCGACTATACGGTTCCACGCCGCGAGCATACAAGCGCCTCGGAGCGTTATCATCGATACCGAGCGCCGATGGGGACCCGCCGATCGGCGCCGAAGGAGTTGACCCATGCGATTCGATCGGTTCACGACCAAGAGTCAGGAGGCCCTGGGCGACGCCGAGTCCCGCGCCGCGCGCGCGGGGCACCCGGAAGTCCGCCCCGAGCACCTGCTTCACTCCCTTCTGCTGCAGAAGGACGGGGCGGTTCCCGCGGTGCTGGAGCGCGCGCGCGTCGACCTCCCCCGATTGCGCAACGCCGTCGAGAGCGGCCTGGCGCGGTTGCCGAAGGTCTCCGGGCAGTCGCAGATCGTGCTCGCACCCTCCCTGAGCCGGATCCTCGAGAAGTCGTTCGAGGAAGCCGAGCGGCTGCAGGACGAGTTCGTCAGCACGGAGCATCTGCTGCTGGCCATGCTCGATCCGGGAAGCACCGGCGACGCGATGGAATACCTGCGCGAGGCGGGAGCTTCGCGTGAATCGGTGTACCACGCCCTGCTCGACGTCCGGGGCGGGGAACAGGTCACCAGCCCCGACCCCGAGCAGAAGTACCAGGCGCTCTCCAAGTACGCGCGCGATCTGACCGACATGGCCCGCAAGGGCGCGCTCGACCCCGTGATCGGACGCGACGAGGAAATCCGCCGCGTGATCCAGGTTCTATCGCGCCGCACGAAGAACAATCCCGTGCTGATCGGCGAGCCGGGGGTCGGCAAGACCGCCATCGCGGAGGGATTGGCCCGGCGCATCGTGGACGGCGACGTGCCCGAGGGCCTGAAGTCGCGGCGAATCCTGGCCCTGGATTTGGGGTCGCTCCTGGCGGGCGCCCAATTCCGCGGGCAGTTCGAGGAGCGGCTGAAGTCCGTGCTGAAGGAAGTCACACGCTCGGCGGGCCAGGTGATTCTCTTCATCGACGAACTCCACACGCTGGTGGGCGCGGGTGCGGCCGAGGGCGCGCTCGACGCCTCGAACATCCTGAAGCCCGCCCTCGCGCGCGGGGAGCTCCACTGCGTCGGCGCCACGACCCTCGATGAGTATCGCAAGCGAATCGAGAAGGACGCCGCCTTGGAGCGTCGCTTCCAACCCGTGCTCGTGGGGGAGCCGACGGTGGAGCAGACCATCGCCATTCTCCGCGGCCTGCGCGAGCGGTACGAGACGTTCCACAAGGTGAAGATCCAGGACGGCGCGCTGGTGGCGGCCGCGATGCTGTCCCATCGCTACCTCCCCGATCGCCAGTTGCCCGACAAGGCGATCGACCTCGTCGACGAAGCGGCCTCCCGCCTGAGGATCGAGATCGATAGCCTCCCCTCCGAGATCGACACGCTGGAGCGGAAGAAGCGCCAGCTGGAAGTGGACCGGCTGGCGCTGAAGCGGGAGCGCGACGACGCCTCGAAGGCCCGCCGCAAGGCGATCGAAGCCGAGATCGGCGAGACCGAGAAGGAACTGGCTCGCCTGAAGGCCCATTGGGAAAAGGAACGCGCCCGGATCCAGGTGATCCACGAAATCCGCTCGCGGCTGGAGACGTTGAAGGAGGAGGAACAGCGCGCCGAGCGGGACGCCGACCTGGAACGCCTCGCCCGCATTCGTCACGGGGACCGGCCCAAGCTGGAGAAACACCTGGCGGAGGAGACCTCCGCGCTGGCGGCCTTGCAGAAGGACCTCGCCATCCTCAAGGAGGAAGTCGACGAGGAGGACATCGCGGAGGTGGTCTCGCGCTGGAGCGGAATTCCCGTTCAGCGCATGCTGGAGGGAGAGGTGGAAAAGCTCCTCCGCATGGAAGCCCGGCTATCCGAACGCGTGGTGGGACAGGACGCGGCGGTTCGCGCCGTTTCCGACGCCGTTCGCCGCGCCCGCGCGGGCCTCCAGGACCCGAACCGGCCGCTGGGCTCCTTCCTCTTCCTGGGGCCGACGGGCGTCGGCAAGACGGAACTGGCGCGCGCCCTCGCCCACTTCCTCTTCGACGACGAACACGCCATGGTTCGAATCGATATGTCCGAGTACATGGAGAAACACGCCGTGGCGCGCTTGATCGGCTCGCCTCCGGGATACGTTGGATACGAGGAGGGGGGGCAGCTGACGGAGGCGGTGCGACGTCGTCCCTACGCGGTCATTCTTCTCGACGAAATCGAGAAGGCCCACCCGGACGTGGCTCAGGTGCTGCTGCAACTCCTGGAGGACGGCCGGCTGACGGACGGACAGGGGAGAACGGTCGACTTCAAGAATGCGCTGGTGGTCATGACCAGCAACATCGGAAGCGAACTGATCCTCGAGGCGGGGGAGGAGAGCGAGGAACAGCGACGCGCCAAACTTCTCGGGGCGCTGCGCGGTCACTTCCGTCCCGAATTGCTGAACCGGATCGACGACATCCTGGTCTTCGATCCGCTCTCGCCCGAGGCGCTGGAGAAGATCGTCGGCCTGGAGCTGCGCAAAGTGGAAGCGCGACTCCGCGACCGGGGTCTCGCACTCCGGGTCGATCCCGAGGTGCTGACGGTGCTGGCCCGCGAGGGGTACGATCCCGTGTTTGGGGCCCGGCCGCTGCGCCGGCTGATCGAGCGGCGGGTCCAGAACCCCCTCGCGCAACGAATCCTGGCGGGTTCGTTCGGGCCGGGGGACGAGATCCACGTTCGCCTCGACGCGCCGAAACCGCCGGCGGACGGTCCCCCGGCGTTTCGATTCGAACGGGGCAAATCCGCCGAAAACGCAAGCGCCGAAGCGTTTTCCGCTTGACGCCCTCGCCGGGGGGCGGCTAGCGTCAGGGTTTCGATCCCGAAAGCCGATTGCGATACCCCTTCGACGTTTCCGAGGCCCATGACGGTCGGTCTATCCATGCGCTTATCCGAGCTTCTGAACGAATCGTCGATTCTCCTCTCGCTCCAGGCCAAGGACAAGGAGTCGTGCATCAAGGAGTTGGTGCAACTCCTGGAGTCGGGTCACGGGGTCGATACGCGCGGGGAGATCCTCAGCAAGGTCCTGCAGCGGGAATCGATGATGTCCACCGGGATCGGGAACGGCGTGGCCATTCCCCACGGCAAGACGCGCCTCCTCGACCACCTGATCGCCGCGTGCGGCGTCGCGCCCGGCGGCCTCGATTTCGATTCCGTGGACGGGGAGCCCGCGACCCTCTTCATTCTCCTGGTCTCCCCGGAGAGCCTCCGGGGACCCCACGTGAAGGCGCTGGCGAACGTCTCCCGGCTGCTCAAGGAGGAATCGGTCCGTTCGGCGCTGCGCGAAAGCGAATCCCCGGCGGCATTTCTGGCCGTCTTGAGGGAGGCGGAGACCCGTTATCTGTAGCGCGCCGGTCCGAACGGCCCCGTTGACTCCCGGGCGCACCCCTGCTAGCGTTTCGGCATCTACTTGCCGTCCCCCAGAAAGGAGTCAATCCCTTACATGAAGTGGCACGTACGCCTTGTGGCGGCCGCCGCCGTTGTGGCGGCGCTCGCCGGCTGCAGCGAATCCGATACCGTCAAGGGCTCCGGCTCGTACGCACCCATCATCACAGGACTTCGCAACAACACCGCGGATGTCGCCATCCGGGGGATTCCGAACGCCCTGGAGGTCGTGGTCACCAACGTGAACGGACTGCCGCTCACCGTTCACTGGACGGCCTCGGCCGGCACGATGAGCGACTCCACCGGGATGGACGCCATCTGGATTCCGCCCGACTCCGTCGGGACGGATACCGTCACCGTTTCGCTTACCGCCGCGGACGGGACGAACACCTATTTCAAGACGACCTCGTTCCCCCTGTACGTGGACAACGAGTACGAGCGCTGGACGCGAAGCGACGCCATTCAGTACGACGTCGCGCCCACGGCGGGCGACGAATTGGTCTACGCGGAACTTCGGAACAACATCACGGGCGAAGGCGACGTCTACCGAGTGGCCGCGCCGCTCGCCGCGCCGATTCGCCTGACGCAGGATTTCTATTCCATCCAATCGCCGACGCCGCGGGGCGACCAGGCCCAAATCGCCTTCACGGGCCGCCGCCGCAGCACCGACTCGGTCTCGATCTGGCTCATGCCTTGGGGGGGCGGCGACACGCTGTCCGCCACGAAGTTGAGCCAGGGAAACACGCAGGCGCAGCGGTTCCTGGCCCACCCGCGCTTCTCCTGGGAGGGCGGATTCCTCATGTACGCCTCCGACACCAACCTGGTCGGCTTTCCCAAGCTGTTCTACCGGGACGTCATCAACCCGGCGCCGCCGGTCGCCGTGGTCAGCAATTCGAGCGCAGCGTCGGTGTTCCTGAACGCCTACATGCCCGCGAATTGGGGGCCGGGCGGCTCGGGCATCGCTCCGCCGGAATCCGTCGTGACCCCGTCGTACCGATTCTTCGGGTTCGTCGGGCAAACGCCGCGCGGCGCGTTCAAGTTCCGCACCCCGTCCTTCGCCGAGCCGGCGGCCACGTCGGATCTGGCGTGGGTCGCGGACACCACGATCGCGGAGCCGGACTGGTCTTCGGACGGCAAGTACATCGTGTTCTCCCGGAAGGAGGTCGGCGCCACCCATCGCGACATCTGGCTCCTTCCGACGAACGCGACGAGCATCTCCCAGGCCGTGCAGGTCACCCGGGGTCCCGCGGACGATTCGCACCCGCGTTTCTCCAAGGACGGCCAGAGCATCTTTTTCGTCTCGAATCGGCAGGATCGGTACGGGCTCAACGGGATTTTCGCCACGGAGCGCCGCGGCACGAATCTCTGGAGAGTTCGACGCTACGATCTGCCTTAGGACTGCTGGCGGGGGGCCGGTCGAAACACCGGCCCCCCGTGACTCGCTCATGAAGCAACTAGATCCCTCCCTGCTTTCGTTCAACACGGTCTGCGTCCATGGCTCCGGCGGTGTCGACCCGCAAACCGGAGCCGTCTCCACGCCCATCTACCAGAGCAGCACGTTCGCCTTCGAGTGCGCGGAGGACGGCGCCGCCATTTTCGCGGGCGAGCGCGAGGGGTATTTCTACACGCGCCTCGGCAATCCCACGCAGGCGGCGCTCGAGCGGGAGATGGCGTTCCTGGAACGAGGCGAGGCGGCGCTGGCCACCGGGAGCGGCATGGCGGCGACATCGACCGCGGTCTTCTCCGCGATCGATGCCGGCGACAACATCCTGGCCGCGCGCACGCTCTACGGCGGGACGCACAAGCTCTTCCACGAGCTGATGCCTCGGTTCGGCCTGGAAACGAGGACCGTCGATCCGAACGATCCCGCCTCGATCGAGCGGCACGTGGACGGCAAGACGCGGCTCCTGTTCATCGAGACTCCGGCGAACCCGACACTCTCCATCGTCGATATCCGGCGCTGCGTCCGCGAGTGCCGCCGCCACGGCATCGCGCTGTTCGTGGACAACACGTTCGCGACGCCCTACTACCAGCGCCCGCTCGAGCTCGGCGCGGACGTCGTCATTCACAGCGCCACGAAGTACATCGGCGGCCACGGGGACACCGTGGCGGGTCTCATCGTGGGCAAGAAGGAATTCGTGCAGCGCGCGCGCATGGAGATCATGCGCGACCTGGGCGGGATCATCAGCCCGTTCAATGCGTGGCTGCTGCTGCGCGGGCTGAAGACGCTCCCGGTTCGCATGGAGCGGCACTCCGAGAACGCCATGCAGATCGCGCAATTCCTCAACTTCCACCCCAAGGTGGCCCGCGTGTGGTACCCGGCCATGCGCACGCACCCCCAGCACGAGATCGCCGCCAGCCAGATGGCCGGATTCGGCGGCATGCTCGCCTTCGAACTCAAGGGCGGTCGCGACGCGGGCGTGCGTCTCCTGAATTCGCTCGGCCTGATGACCCTGGCCGTCAGCCTCGGGGATTGCGACACGCTCATCGAACATCCCGCGTCGATGACCCATTCGACCTACTCCGCCGAGGAACTCGCGCAGGTCGGCATCAGCGGAGGACTCGTGCGGCTGTCCGTCGGCCTCGAGGGCATCGACGATCTCATCGCTGATCTGGATCAGGCGCTCGGCAAGGTTCCGGCGTGACGCCGGCCCCGGACCGCGGGGCCGGGGCGGGAGGAACCACCCCTCGGACGATCTCGTTCCTCCTCTACTGGCTGCCCGCCGTCGCCTACGTCGCCCTGATCTTCTCCGGATCCTCGATCCGGGGGCAGGATTTGCCGTCCCTACTCCCGAATCTGGACAAGGTGGCTCATCTCCTGGAGTATTCGCTGCTCGGATTGCTTCTCGGGCGGGCCATCCGGTTCACCCTGGGGGGCTGGAGTCGGGTCGCGGCGGTCGTCATCACGATCGCGCTGGGCGCCGCCATCGGCGGCGTGGATGAGCTCTACCAGCGCGGAATCGCCGGCCGATCCAGCGACATCCGAGACTGGATCGTGGACGTGATCGCCGTGACCGCGGCGGTCCTGTTGGCGCAGTGGATGAGCACGCGCTCGCTACGGCGGCGCGCGGCCCGATCGAAGGAGAAGGGGACGACATGAAGTTTCAGGTGCCGCGGGGCACGCGCGACATCCTCCCGCCCGATTCCGAGCGGTGGGCCTTCATCGAAGCCCAGGCCCGCACGATTCTGGGAAGCTACGGCTACCGAGAGGTGCGCACGCCCATCTTCGAGAGCACCGATCTATTCGTGCGCAGCGTCGGCGTGTCGACGGACATCGTCCGCAAGGAGCTCTACACCTTCGACGATCGCAAGGGCCGCTCCCTGACGCTCCGGCCCGAGGGGACGGCGCCCCTCGTCCGTGCGTACCTGGAGAGCGCGGGGCTGCGCCAGGAGAATCCGGCCCGCCTCTACTATCTTGGACCCATGTTTCGGTACGAGCGGCCCCAGGCCGGGCGCTACCGGCAGTTCTGGCAGATCGGCGCGGAACTCCTCGGCGCCCAGGATCCCGCCGCCGACGCCGAGATGATCGATCTCTTCGTGTCGATTCTGCGCGCGGTGGGGCTCTCGAGCGTCAAGGTGCTGCTGAACTCGCTGGGTGACGACGCCTGCCGCCCGGTCTATCGCGACCGCGTGCGCGACTACTTCGGCGGACACCTCGACCAGCTCTGCGGCGATTGCCGGGAGCGCTGGGAGACGAACCCGCTCCGCATCCTGGACTGCAAGGTTCCGTCGTGCCAGCCGCTCCTGGAGGGCGCGCCCCGCGTGCTCGACGCGCTCTGCGACGCCTGCCGGGATCACTTCGCGGCGGTCCAGACCGCGCTGCGCGCGCTCGGCATCGAATTGGAGGTGGCGCCCCGCCTGGTGCGCGGGCTCGACTACTACACACGCACCGTCTTCGAGGTGCACGCCGCGAACCTCGGTGCCCAAAACGCCGTGGGCGGCGGGGGACGCTACGACCAGCTGGTGCGGGAGCTTGGCGGTCCGCAGACGCCCTCCATCGGATTCTCGATCGGGATGGACCGGTTGGTCATGACCACCGGGGAGCCGTTGCCCGCCGGCGGTCCGCCCGCGCCGGACGTCTACGTCGTGGCCCGGGAGCCGGGGGCGACGATCGAAGCTCTGGCCGTGGCGCGTGCGCTGCGGGGCGTGGACGATTCGGGGGCGCGCGTTCCGCTCCGCGTCATGGCCGACGTGCAGGCGCGCAGCGTGTCATCGCAAATGAAGGTCGCCTCCCGTGCGGGCGCGAAGCGCGTCGTCTTCGTGCCACCGGATGGCGACGGCTACGCCGTTCGGGACATGATCGAGGGGAAGGACGACATGAAGCAGCCGGACTTGGATTCGCTCCGCTCTTGGCTTCACGCGCGCCGCGCGACGACGGCGGAGGCGCGGTGACCGCCGTCGAACCGCTGCTTCAACGGCGGCGAACGCACCGCGGCGGTGACCTACGGCCGGAGCACGCCGGGTCGCGCGCGCGGCTCATGGGCTGGGCGCACCGGGTTCGCGACCACGGCGGGGTGCTCTTCCTCGACCTGCGCGATCGGTACGGCATCACCCAGGTCGTCTTCCGCCCCGAGAAGCTGAACGCGAAGACCATGGAGCACGCGCGCTCGATCGGCAGCGAATTCGTCGTTCTGGTCGAGGGGACCGTGATGTGCCGCCCCAAGGCCATGGAGAACCCCGACCTCCCGACCGGCGGGATCGAAGTCGAGGCCGACGCGCTCTCCATTCTCAACACGAGCCGCACGCCCCCGTTCCCGCTGGACGAGGAAGGCTCCGCATCGGAGGACCTCCGGCTTCGGTATCGCTACCTCGATCTGCGGCGCGAGCCGTTGAAGCAGAGCATCGTCTTCCGGCACAACATGTCCCGATCGGTGCGCGAGTACCTCTCCGATCAGGACTTTCTCGAGATCGAGACGCCCCTTCTGGTGAAGCCGACGCCGGAGGGAGCGCGGGACTACGTGGTGCCCTCCCGGCTCCAACCGGGAAAGTTCTACGCCTTGCCCCAGTCGCCGCAACTCTACAAGCAGATCCTGATGGTCGCCGGGTTCGACCGATACTTCCAGATCGCGAAGTGCCTGCGCGACGAGGACCAGCGGGCGGATCGGCAGGCCGAGTTCACGCAGATCGACCTCGAAATGAGCTTCGTGTCGGAGGACGACGTGTTCGGCGTCGTCGAGGGCATGCTGGAGGCCGTCTTCCGTCGCTGCATGAACCGGGAATTGAAGATTCCGTTCCCGCGCATGACCTATCGCGAGGCGATGGATCGCTTCGGGAGCGATAAGCCCGATCTTCGCATCCCGTTCGAGATTCGAAACGTCACCGCGGCCGCGGCCGGCGGCACGATGGACAAGTTCAAGGAAGCCGCCGCCAACGCGCCCGAGCACGTCACCGGAGCGCTGGCCGTGCCGGGGCAGGCCGGCGCCTCTCGGCGCGAGATCGACGCGTGGGAGGCGACCGCGAAGCTGATGGGTGCGTCGGGACTCGCGTGGTCCCGCGTCAAGGGCGGCGGTCTGGACGGCGGCATCGCGAAGTTCTTCGCCGAGGGGGACGCCGCCGCGCGCCTCATCGAAGCCGCCGGCGCTTCCGACGGCGATCTCCTGCTCCTCGCCTCCGGTCCACGCGCCAAGGCCCTTCGGGCGCTGGGCACGGTCCGGACGCACATCGGCGCGCAGAAATGCACGCTCGATCCGGCCGACTTCCGATTCGTTTGGGTGCACCAGTTCCCCCTGTTCGAGTGGGACGAAGCGCGTCAGGCGTGGGGCGCGGCGCATCACATCTTCACGATGCCGCTGGATGAGCACTTGGCCCACCTGGAGAGCGACCCGGGCCGCGTGCACGCGCAGCTCTACGACCTCGCCGCCAACGGGATCGAACTGGCCAGCGGGAGCATCCGAATCCACCGGAAGGACATCCAGGAGAAGGTGCTTCGAATCATCGGGATGTCGCCGGAGGAGGCCAAGCTCAAGTTCGGGTTTCTCCTCGAGTCGTTCGAGTATGGCGCGCCGCCGCACGGGGGGATCGCCCTGGGGTTGGACCGCCTGGTGGTGCTCTTCCACGGGGGGGAGTCGATCCGCGACGCGATCGCCTTTCCGAAGACGGCGAGCGCGACGTCGCTGATGGATGGCGCGCCGGCTCCGATCGATCCCGAGGACCTGAAGGAACTGAAGCTCCGGCTGGAAACCTGATCGAACGCTCCCGGGGGGGCGCCGATGCCCGGTCTGGGGCCGCCTGGCACCGATCATGCGATAGCCGGTAGGGAGCGGGAGCCGGACTTGACTTCCGGGCAGCCCGAGCCTACCGT
>QJVW01000142.1 GCA_003235575.1 Candidatus Eiseniibacteriota bacterium
TGGGACGGGCCTGGCGCAATTCGCGCTCCAGTTCCCCGATCGCTTCCACGACGTCGGCATCGCCGAGGCGCACGCGACCTGCTTCGCCGCCGGACTCGCGGCGGCGGGCATGAAGCCGTTCGCGACGATCTACTCGACGTTCCTCCAGCGCGCCTACGATCAAATCGTCCACGACATCGTGATCCAGCGCCTGCCCGTCCGCTTCGCCCTGGACCGCGCGGGGCTCGTGGGAGAGGACGGCGCCACGCACCACGGTCTGTTCGACATCCCCTATCTTCGCTGTCTTCCGGGCATGGTGCTGATGGCGCCCAAGGACGAGAACGAACTCCGCCACATGCTGGCGACGATGGCCGCGCACGACGGCGGCCCCATCGCCGTACGCTACCCGCGGGGCGCCTCCGTGGGCGTGCCGCTCGACGAAACGCCCCGCCCCCTGCCGATCGGCGAGGGTGAGCTGCTTCGTCCGGGGAAGGATCTGGTGCTCGTCGCGTACGGCACGATGGTCGGCGCGTCGATGAAGGCGGCCGACATGCTGGCCGCGAAGGGAATTCAGGCCGCGGTCATCAACGCCCGCTTCGCGAAACCGCTCGACGAGCGATTGATCCTCGAGTGGGCGCGGCGGGTTCCACGCGTCGTGACGCTCGAGGAGGGCGCGCTGATGGGCGGCTTCGGCGACGCCGTGCGCAGCCTCCTGGCCGCGCACGCGATTCCGGGGCTCCGCACGCGGGCGTTCGGCGTGCCGGACCGGCTCTTCGACCACGCCACGCGTGACGCGCTCCTCCGCGCCGCGGGCCTCCATCCCGAGGTGCTCGCGCCGGAGCTCGAACGCTGGCTTCGCGAGGAGCCCCGCGCCACCCCGGAGCCGCTCGCCCCGCTCACCACCAACGCATGACCCGACCGCCCCGTAGCCTCGGCATCGTCGGAAACCGGGGAAAGGACGGGGTTCGCGCGCTGCTGCCGCCCCTGGTTCGCTGGATTCGCGAACAGGGGCGCCGTGTTTCCGTGGAGCGCTCGCTCGTCCGCGGGATCAAGGGCCTGGGCGCCGGCGTCTCCTTCGCGACCCTCTCGCGGCGCTCCGACGCGCTCCTCGTTCTCGGCGGCGACGGAACGATGCTCAATACCGCGAGGGAAGCGCGCGACGGGCTCCCGCTTCTGGGCGTCAACCTCGGGGGTCTCGGGTTCCTGACCGAAACGGGCGTCACGGCACTCTACCCGGCGCTGACGAAGGTCTTCGAGGGGAAGTTCGTGATCGAGCGCCGCATGATGGTGGAGGCGACCATCCGCTCCGCACGGGGAAAGCGGCTCTGGAACGCCGTGGGATTGAACGACGCCGTGATCCATCCCCGCGACCGCTCCCGGGTTCTGGGACTCGACATCCGGATCGACGCGACGTCGATCGGAACGCTGATGGCCGACGGTCTCATCGTGGCGACACCGACCGGCTCGACCGCGTACTCGCTCTCCGCCGGCGGACCCATCGTCCGCCCCACGATCGAAGCATTGATCGCGACACCCATCAGCCCGCATACCCTCACGTTTCGGCCGCTGCTCGTCGGCGCGGACGAGCGGATCCGGATCATCCTCCGCGCGGGGCACCCGCGCGCGACCCTCACGCTCGACGGGCAGGTCGCGCGGCTCGTGCGGCCCGGCGACGAAATCGAGATTCGCCGGGCGCGCCGCCACGTGTCCCTGATCACGCTCCGCCACGGCTCGTTCTACGACGTGTTGCGAACGAAATTCGCCTGGGCCCACTCTCCGCGTTCGGCGCGGACGACCGGGTAGCCGTGCTTCGCTGGCTCTCGATCCAGGGCCTCGCCCTGGTGGAGTCGCTCACGCTGGAATTCGGCCCCGGCCTCAACGTGCTCACCGGCGAGACGGGCGCGGGGAAGTCGATCGTGATCGGCGCCATCGGTCTTCTCCTCGGGGACCGCGCGGACGCCGCCTGGCTGCGCACCGGCGCCGACCGCGGGTTCGTGGAGGGAACGTTCGATCTCTCCGGCAGGCCCGACCTTCTCGAGGCGGTCCGCGCGCTCGACATCGAGCCCGAGGAGGACCGCGTCGTGATTCGACGCGAGCTTCTCGCCGACGGCCGCAGCCGCGCCCTCGTGAACGGCCGGACGACGCTCCTGGCGCCGCTGCGGGCGCTGGGCGGCTTCCTGGTGGACCTCCACGGCCAGCACGAGCACCAGCAGCTCCTCAGCCCGGAGCGCCAGGCCGACTTCTTCGACCGGTGGGCGGGCACCGACGCCGCGCGCGACGCGCTCGACGCCGAGCGAACACGGCTGATGGAGGCGCGACGCACGCTGGCGGCGGAGCGGAGCCGATGGGAGTCCGACCTGGAGAACGAGGCGCGCCTGCGCGAGGATGCCGAGGAGTTGGCGCAGGCGGATCTCCGCGAGGACGAGGAGGCGGTTCTTCGCCGCGAGCGCGAGCGCCTGAAGCACCGCGAGCGGCTGCTGACCGGCATCTCGGAATCGGCGGCCGCGCTTCTCGACGACGACCGCGGCGCGGCGGCGATGCTGAAGCGAAGCGCGCGCGGGCTCCGGCCGGTCGCCGAGGCCGACGAAGGGCTCCGGCCCCTTGCCGAGGAAGCGGAGGAGCTGCTGGAGCGCGCCGCGGACCTGGGGAACCGCCTGGAGAACGAGCGGGAGCGCCTGTTGGAGGAGCCGCTCGATCTCGATTCGCTGGAAGCCCGGCTCGATCGGATCCACCGCCTGAAGCGGAAGTACGGCGTCGACGTCCCGGAGCTGATCGTTCTGGCTCGGGACCTCGCGTCGCGGCTCCAGTCGATCGCACCGTCGCGCGACGATCTGCTCCAGCGGGAACAGGCGCACGCCGACGCCCTCAAGCAGTACGACCGGCGACTCGCCGGCCTCATCGAGGCGCGGCGGAAGCAGACGCCCGCGTTCGAGCGGGAGGTGGGCGCACGCCTGGCGCGGCTTGGGTTCGGCTCGGCCGCGCTCCAGGTCGGAATCGACGACCGGGAAAGCGTGCGCGCCGCGTCCGAATCGGGCCCTCGCGTTGACCCCGCTCCGATCCCGGGCCTACACTTCGGGTTTCAGCCGAATGCCGGTGAGTTGGTCAGGCCGCTACACCGGATCGCGTCGGGAGGGGAACTGTCGCGGGTGATGCTCGCGGTGAAATCGATGATGGCGGAGCGCGATCGCGTGGCGGTCCTGGTCTTCGACGAGGTCGATCAAGGGATCGGCGGGAGCGTGGCCGAGGAGGTCGGAGCCCTCCTGCGACACTTGAGCGAACCACGTCAAGTGATTTGTATTACGCATCTTCCCATGATCGCGGCGTTCGGCTCCCAGCACTTCGTGGTTTCGAAGTCGGCGCGCGGCGGCCGCACGTCGACGACCGTGACGGAACTCTCCGGCGAGGAGCGGGTCGAGGAGGTGGCGCGGCTCTTGGCCGGCGCCCGCGCGACGGCCACGACCCGGGCCCAGGCGACCGAGCTGCTCCGCGCGGCGTCCAAGGGCTCACGCGCTTCGTCGCCCGCCGCCCGACCCGCGACGCGTGGCCGCACGCCCGCCAAGCGCCGCGCGAAGGGGGCCGCATGAATCGGCCCACCGGTCGCCGATGATCGCGCCGACCCTCGAAGAGTATCGGGCGCTGTCACGGGGGGCGAATCTCGTGCCCGTGACCCGCGAGATCTTCGCCGACCACGACACCCCCGTGAGCGCGTTCTCGAAGTTGAACCGAGGCGACGCCGCCTTCCTGCTCGAGAGCCTGGAGGGGGGCGAGACGTGGGGACGCTATTCGATCCTGGGTTTCCGCCCCTCGATGGAGTTCCGCGCGAAGGGGCGCGTCGTCGAGATCCGCCGCGGCGAGCGAACGGAGCGCTCCGAACACGACGACCCCATGGAGGCCCTCCGCGAGCTCCTGGCCGGCGTGCGCGCGGCTTCGGTGCCGGGGCTGCCGCCCTTCAGCGGCGGCGCCGTGGGCCTCGTCGGGTACGACTACGCGCGCTTCCTCGAGTGTCTGCCCGCCACGCTTCCGGACGACCTGGGACACCCCGATCTCCACTTCGTCTTTCCCGACGTGGTGCTCGTCTTCGACAACTTCCGCCACCGGCTCCGGATCGTCGTCAACACGCGCCCCGAGGGGAATCCCGACCGCGCGTACCGCGACGCCGTGGCGGTGATGGACGAGATGCTGGCCCGCCTCGCCCAGCCCGCGCCCGCGACGCCCCCGCCGGCCGACGGCGGGAAGAAGGATCCGGCGTTCACGAGCAACATGGGCGCCGACGGATACCGCAGCGCCGTCGAGCGGGCGAAGGAGCACATCCGCGCCGGCGACGTGGTGCAGGTCGTGCTGGCCCACCGGCTCCAGGCCACCGCCGCGCTCTCGCCCTTCGACGTCTACCGCGCGCTTCGCATCCTGAACCCGTCCCCGTACATGTACTACATTCGCTTTCCGGACCGCTCCGTCGCCGGCTCCTCCCCGGAGGTGCTCGTCCGGTCGTCCGGGGGCCGCGTCACGCTTCGCCCGATCGCCGGAACCCGCCCCCGCGGCGCGAGCCGCGCGGAGGACGACGCCTTGGCGCGTGAGCTTCTCGAGAGCGAGAAGGACCGGGCCGAACACGTCATGCTCGTCGACCTCGGCCGGAACGACGTCGGCCGCGTCGCCGCGGTGGGAAGCGTTCGCGTGACGGAGTTGATGGGGGTGGAGCGCTACTCCCACGTCATGCACCTGGTCAGCACCGTCGAGGGCGCGCTGCGGGACGGCCTCGGTCCGCTGGACGTGCTGCGCGCCTGCTTCCCGGCGGGAACGGTCTCGGGCGCCCCGAAGAAGCGGGCCATGGAGATCATCGAGTCCCTGGAACCCGCGCGGCGCGGCGCGTACGCCGGCGCCATGGGGTACATCGATTTCCACGGGAACGCCGACTTCTGCATTACGATCCGTACCGCGACGATGGAGGGGGGCCGCGTTCACATCGGCGTCGGGGCCGGCATCGTGGCCGACTCCGATCCCGAAGCGGAGTGGCAGGAAACCCGCAACAAGGGGCGCGCCGTCGAAGAGGCCGTGCGGCTGGCGCTCCGGGGGTTGGACGCGTGATCTTGATGATCGACAACTACGACTCGTTCACCTGGAACCTGGTCCAATACCTGGGCGAACTGGGCGCCCTGCCGCGCGTCGTCCGGAACGACGAGATGACGGTGGAGGAGGTGGAGGCGCTGAAGCCCGCGGCGATCGTGATCTCACCGGGTCCCGGCCGGCCCTCCGACGCGGGAATCTCGCGCGCGCTGATCGAGCGATTGGCCGGCTCGGTTCCGATCCTCGGCGTCTGTCTCGGCCATCAGTGCATCGGGGAGGCGTTCGGCGCGCAGATCGTGCGGGCGGAGCGCCTGGTTCACGGAAAGACGTCGGCGGTGATCCATACGGGACGGGGGATCTTTCTCGACATCGACAATCCCTTCCAGGCGACGCGCTACCACTCGCTGGTCGTGGCGCGCGAGGGACTTCCCGAGACGCTGCAGATCGTGGCCTGGACGCCGGAGAACGAGATCATGGCGATCCGCCACCGCGACCACGAGACCTGGGGCGTTCAGTTTCACCCCGAATCGATTCTCACGCCGCAGGGCATGGCGCTGCTTCGAAACTTCCTCCGTGTCGTCCCCGGCCTTCCTTCCACCGGCGCCGCGTCTTCGGCGTCGGGATGATCCGAGCGCTGCTCCCGCGCCTGCGGGCGGGGGAGACCCTCACCAGCGAGCAGGCCGCCGGCGCGGTCACCGCGATGATGGGTGGAGCGGAGGAGCCTTCCGTCATCGGCGCCTTCCTGATGGCGATGGCGGCCCGCGGCGAAACCGAAGAGGAATTGCTGGGGGGCGCCCAGGCGCTTCGTGACGCCGCCGTCCCCTTCACGCCGCCGTACGTGCCCCTTCTCGACACCTGCGGCACGGGAGGCGACGGATCCCACAGCTTCAATGTCTCCACCGCCGTCGCCTTCGTGGCGGCCTCTGCCGGAATCCACGTCGCCAAACACGGCAACCGGTCGGTATCCAGCCGGTGCGGCAGCGCCGACGTGCTCGAGGCGCTGGGCGCGACCGTGGATCTGGGGCCGGAAGCGTGCGAGGACGTGCTCCGCGAAACCGGCTTCTGCTTTCTCTACGCGCGGCGATTCCATCCGGCCGTCGGACGCGTCGCGCCGATCCGCCAGGCGCTGGGCATCCGCACGCTGTTCAACTGGCTGGGCCCGCTGGCGAACCCCGCCCGGTCCACGCATCAACTGCTCGGCGTTCCCTCGGAGGCGCACGTCGCACCCGTCGCTCGCGTTCTGGCGGGCCTTGGGATCATGCGCGCCCTGGTCGTTCACGGCGGGGGGGGGCTCGATGAACTGTCGCTCGAGGGGGACAACGTCGCGGTCTTCGTCGATGTCGGAACGGAACCGCGGGAGATCAGCATTCGCGCCGCCGACTTCGGGCTGGCGGCGGCGCCGGTGGAGGCGCTTCGCGGCGGCGACGCGGCCGAGAACGCGGCGATCCTCCGGCGCGTGCTGGGCGGCGAAGCGGGCGCGCCGCGCGACGCCGTGACCTTGAACGCGGGGGCGGCCCTCTGGGTGGCCGGCGCCGCGCCGGACATGGCC